>JASHVU010000295.1 GCA_030044455.1 Acidobacteriaceae bacterium
TCCCTGCCATTCGCCAGGCGCTCATCCACTACTCGGCCGGCACGGTTGTGCAGCCCGCGCGGATGATTCTTCGCGCCGGCAATGCCGAGGGCGATCGCAACGGATGGTTCGCGGTGATGCCGGTCGTCGCCGGGGACGTGATGGCGATCAAGACCGTTACTTTCTACGCCGGCAACGCCGACCAGGGCCTGCCCACTCACATGGCGTTCATTGAGCTTCTCAGTCGCGCAACCGGCCAGCCGCTGGCCGTGATGGACGGCCGCCTCATCACCGAGATGCGCACCGCCGCCGTCTCCGCGGTCGCCCTCGACGCCCTCGCGTCACCAAACGTCACGAGCCTCGGCATTTTGGGCAGCGGCGTCCAGGCCCGGTCGCACCTTGAAGCTCTGCACATGGTTCGCCCCTCGCTCAGCGATGTCCGCATCTGGAGCCGCACGCCGGCCAACGCCGAAGACCTGGCGGCCGAAACCGGTGCACGCGCTGTCCCCATTGAAGAGGCTGCCGCTGCCGACGTCGTTCTCGTCGCAACTTCCTCGCCCACGCCCATCCTTGAAGGGCGCTGGCTTAAGCGCGATGCGCTGGTCATCGCCGTGGGCGCCATTGGTCCGCAGCTCCGCGAGCTCGATGACGAAACCATGCTCTCAAGCTGCGTGATTGCCGAGGCGCGCAGCCCGGTTGAAAGCGAGTCCGGGGACGTTCGCCTGTCTGGCGCACAAATTCACGCCGAGATCGGCCAGGTTCTCTCCGCCGCGGCTCAGGTCCCTGCCGGCGTGCGCATGGTCTTCAAATCAGTGGGGATGGCCATTGAAGACCTGACCGCCGCGCGCATTGTCTGGCAGGCGCGGAACGCCCGAGCCTGACCCGGTGTCGTGATGCCATCAGAGGAACCTCGGTTCTGAGCGCCCGATTAGCCTCCTGCGTCTAATCTCATATAGGTTGCACTATTCTGGATTCTGGTTTAACGCTTGATCGCCGTAGTAGCTGGCGCCCGTCGCGGGCGCATTCCGAGGAGTGACGATGAAGGTGGTACGTTTGGCGCGGCTCCTGCCGGCTCTGTTGCTGGTTCTGACGCCCTTTATTGAGGGATGCGGAAACTTCTGGCAGGCTCCCAGTTCTACCGGCAGTACCGGCACCACCAGCACCACGCTTTCCAGCGGCGTCTTTTACGTCCTCAACCAGACCACCGATCAGATTGTCGCTTACAACATCACTTCGGGCACGCTTACAACCATCGGCACCTATGCGCTCTCCGCCGCGCCTTCTGCGATTGCCATCGCTCCCGGCAACGGATTTCTATATGTGAGCACCGTAGCCGGAATCTTCCTCTATACCATTGACTCCTCCACGGGCGCGCTCACCATCGGCAACAGCGGCAATGCGATCTCAAGCGATTTGGCCCTGGCCATGGCAGTGGACACCACGGGAACCTGGCTCATAGATGCCGTACCCGGAACTGGCGGCGTGACCATGAACGCAATCTCCATCACCTCCAGCGGCACCCTGAACAGCACAACGGAACAGCAGCGGTCTTACACCCTGGCCAACGCCTCAGTCGAAAATATGGCCCTTTCGGGCGACGATGCCAATGTCTTTCTGGCGGCCGGCGAGGGTGGAACACTGGTAATCCCGTTCACCTCAACCAATACCAACCCCTTTGCGAGCACGGCCAGCACCATCGCCACCGTCACCACCGGCGCGTCGTCGCTCTCGGTGGCCGTCGATCCCGGTTCGACCCCGCGCCTCTTCTATATCGGCGAGACTGAGATAACTTCAACCACCGGCGGACTGCGCGCCTTCGAATACAGCTCGCTGGGCAGCAGCAAGTTGGTAGAGATCGCCGGCTCACCCTATACCGCCAGCGGTCTCGCTCCCCACTCCATCCTGCCTCAGGCCGCCGGCAACTACATCTACGTCGCCAGCTGGACGGGCACCACCAGCGCCGGCGATCTCCAGGGCTTCAACATCGCCACTTCTACATCCGCATCAACTACTACCTACTCGCTCTCATCCATCAGCACCGTCTCCACCGGCATTGAACCGGACAGCCTCGCTGAAGACAGCCTCGGCAACTTTGTCCTCGCCGTCTCTGCGGGCGGAAGCTACGACCTTATTGCCTACATCTTCGACACCACCACCGCAGGCAAGCTCGATTCCTCCATTACTTCGACCACCGGCACCGATCCCACTGGCGCCGTGGCTGTTGCCGCTCTGGCTCCCTGATCGTGTCCGTGCAGCGTTCGACCGGTTCTTGAAGGTGCTATGCTCAAAGTGTCTGCAACTGACCGTGTCAAAAACCTCCTCCATCGCTCATAGCCCATTCCGGCTGCGCCTCTTTCCTTCAGCGGTTTTGTGCGGTCTGGCCGCGCTGCTCACAACTCTCGCCGGCTGCAGCCGTTTCCAGCCTCCCCCAAAAGAAATGGTCTACGTCTCGGCGCGGCAAATGTTTCTCCACGACCGCGTTGCAGCCATTTCAAACATCGTGACCGAGGTGACCAACGGGCAGCCTCTTGAGGTGGTCGAGCACGGCCGCCGCTTTCTCAAAGTCAAAACCCAAAAGAACGAGATCGGCTGGATCGAAGATCACGCCGTCATCGATGGAAAAGTCTACGACGGCTTCACGCAACTGGCTCAACAGCACAAGGATTCTCCCGTGGCCGCTACCGCAACCTTGCGCAACGATCTCTACATGCACATCGAGCCGGGTAAGGAAACCGAACACTTCTACCTGATTCCCGGCAACACCAGGGTCCAGCTGCTCGAGCGGGCCTCGATCAAGAAACCGGAGTCGGCCGGCTTTGCACCGCTGGCGCGCCTTGCCGAGCCCGAAAAGCCTGCATCTGGTGCAGCGGCGTCCGAGCCGCCTCCACCGCCTCCCATGGAAGACTGGTGGCTGGCCCGCGATCCCCAGGGCCGCACCGGCTGGCTTTATGGCAATCAGCTCGACGTGGATGTTCCCGACGAGATTGGCGAGTACGCAGAAGGCATGCGCTATATCGGCGCCTACGTGCTCACCAAGGTCGACGACCCCGACGCCAACACTCCCGACCACCAGGTGCCGGAGTACGTAACCGTGCTTGCGCCCGACAAGTCCGGCCTGCCCTTCGACTTCGACCAGGTGCGTGTCTTTACCTGGAGCAAGAATCACCATCGCTATGAAACGGCCTTCCGCCTGCATCCCATTCAGGGATACTTGCCAGTCAAGCTCTTCACGGCCCAGACTCCGCGTGGTCCCGTACCAGCTTTCAGCTTTGAGCTAAGCAGCGGACCCGACGTGGTCACCGATCCCGCAACCGGCGTAACCCGTCCGGCTTCGCCGCGGACGATTGATTATGAAATGATTGACACCGCGGTGAAACGCATTGGCCCCGACATGGCGCCCATCCCCATCGTCCACGACAAGAATCTGGAAGAAAAGAAAGACAAGGCGCAAGCGAAGCACGGCAAAAGCGGGCATCGCTAGCGTAGGCTAGAGAGCGGTTCGGAATGCTGTGAGTCGCTTCAGGCTGCGTCCAGAGGCTCATCCAGAGGTTCAATCGCCTCGAGTCGCTGTTCTTTCTTGAACTCGAGCCGGAACGACTCGCCTTTCGCCGGAACCAGCGACATCTGCGTGCGTCCTCGCGGTGTCCTGTTTTTGATTTCCTTGGCTTCGAGCCACGCGCTCAGCCGCGGATCGGAAATCTGCGGTACATCGCGCCAGAAATCTGGCCGCAACCTGCAGCAAATCAGCAAATGGCCGATCTCGAGATCGACGCTTAACTGGTCCTTCGGAAAATACCGCCGCACATTGCCCGAACCAATATGCAGACCGGTAACACTCCGACCGTTGCGCTGGATTTCAACGACCATGGCACACCTCTCCCAAAGAACGAAATTGTCAACAGGGAAGAGAGTTCGATGCAGGGACGACAAGAGAGAGGACCCAGCGGCGCATCAGCCGCGTGCCGATTACCTGATCTCTCCACCCTTGTGAGGCGCAGATAAAAACTTCAGGTGAATTTTCCTGAGAATTTTTTCCCGAAAGGTAACGATACCTCAATCCTCTTGTCATTCGAATTGAAAGTCAAGCGAATTCGGGCAAGGATTGGTTAAATAATGAATAGGTATTTCTGATGAACCGATTTACCGGATGATTGACGGCTTGTGCGGCATCCTTGTTTCTGCGCGCGTGTAACCGGGGCAGCATGTTAGAGTGCGATTGATCGCGTCAATCCAAGACCAATCGATCGGACCGCACACCACCCTCTCAGCGCCAATGTTAGATGTCTTGTCAACACTGAATTTTGTTTGGGACCTCATTAAGCCCGTTGGTGTTCATGTATTTGAAGATCGGCTGAAGCCGAAGACTTCGTCGAAGACCGCAGAGAAACGAGCCCTCGCGCTGTATTCAGCGTTGCGCGATCTGGAAGTCAACATTGACCGATTCGTCACGAGTTTCGAGCAGTGGGTCGCATTGGGTGAGCAGGTTGCGCCAGAAGGCGAAGAATTCAACCACATAATGAAGCTCAGCCAGTATTCCTGCGAAGTGGAGAACCGCGCCCAGGACATCGTCAACGGTCTCGTCACGTTAGCCGATGCATTACAGGCACTCGATCCACAACTCGGGATCTACAAACCGGGGTTGGTTGGTTTACTCGACGGCTTCGGCGTTTCTGAAGCACAGTTGGCGGAGCAGGCTAGGCAAGTACTACCCAATCCGGAAGATTTGCGTTCAGCGCTGGCTCAGGCTCAGGAAAACAGGCAATTGCTCCATGCGGCGATCGAAGAGATTCGACTATTCATTGCTTCGGAGTTTTCATTCAAAGATATGTTTTAATCGCATCCGAGTCCGCACACTGTGGCTGGAATTGGTTGCATCAATCGCTAGGCCAAGCGGAAAAGATCCCTCAGAGGGCTAAAGGTCGTGATTTTAGTGGCCTTTTCAGCA
>JASHVU010000296.1 GCA_030044455.1 Acidobacteriaceae bacterium
GAGAGCGCGAAGCAGAATCTGGCGCGCGTCGACGACATTTTTGAAGAAGTGACGAGACAGATGAACTCGCTGAAGCGGCAGGCCGCGAAGGCCGAGCGTTTTGCTGCAGTGCGCGAGGAATTGCGCGGAAAACTGCGCGTGGTGCTGGCCAGTCGGATGGCCATGATGGATGCCGAGCAGAAGGCGATGGAGGAACAGATCGCGGGCCTGACCGAGCAGATCAACACCTCGGCTGAGGAGATTGCGGGACTGGAAACGAAACAGCACGCATTGACCGAGCGCGGATACCAGTTGGACAGCGAAGGACAGAGCGCGCAAACGCGAGCCAACGATGCGGCGGTTGAGCTGGAACGGGCAATCGAGCGCGAACGCAGCAACACCGAACGCGTTGCCGAGTTGGAGGCGCGCGTTGCCGCGGCCGGAGCAGAGCTGGAACAGACCAAGACACAGTTGGGCGGAATTGCCGAAGAGCGCGCGCAGCAGAAGCAGTTCCTTGAGACAGCAGCGGGCGAAGCAAAAGAGTTCAGACAGAAAGTTGAAGGGCGTCAGCAGGAAGCAAGGGCCGCGGCAGATGAGGTGTTTACCGCGGAGCGGACGCTGGAGAGCAATCGACGTCACGCGATGCATTTGCTGACGATGGCCGGCAACGCTCGCAACCACACGGCGCAAGGCGAAGAGAGTCTGGCGGCGCTGGAGCGCGAGGCTGGACGGCTGCAGGCCGAGATGGGACAGGCGCGGTCAGAGCTTGAGAGCCTGGGCGCGGATACGGGACAGGCGCGTTTCAAATTTGAGGGCACGGGCGACGCGCTTAATCGGCTGGAGGGCGAGATTGCAGCGGTGCGCAATGAGCTGAACACCAAGCGCGCGGACGAAAACCTGAAGCGATCGTTGGCCAACCAGTTGCGCAGTGAGCAAGCGGCGGCGGCAGGACGGCGCGACAGCCTGCAGGCGCTGATCAGGAATCACGGCTACTCCACGGATTCAGTGCGCAAGCTGTTGAAGCCGGGAACACTGGGTCAGAATCTGGCGCCGGTGGGCACATTGGCCGATTTCATAGAAGTAAGCGGCGAGCACGAGGGCGTAGTGGACGAGTTCCTGCGTGAAGAGCTCAACTACGTCGTAGTGGAGAGCTGGGGCGCAGCCGAACAGGGCGTAGAACTGCTGAAGACGAGCGACGGACGCGCGACGTTCCTGGTCCACAATGACGCACAGGGCTTGCTATTTGAAGAACAGAAAAGCGTAATTCACGAGTCGGGGCTGATCCCGCTGCGCGATGCAATCAAAGTGCTGAACGGTTTTGGCAAATCGCTGGAGTCGATTCTGCCAAAGATCAAGTACGGATACCTGGTGGATGCGGGCGTTGACGCGCAGATGCTGGCGGCGCGGTATGGGCACGCGTATTTTTTGACGCGCGAAGGCGAGTGCTTCCACAACTCGACGGTAACGGGCGGTAAGCCGGCGAGTGAAGGTCCCCTGGCACTAAAGCGCGATTTGCGTGAAACCGAGGGCCGGCTCGACCGACTGGGAACGGCGCTGACGCAGGCTGAGACTGAGGCGAGCGCGCTGACCCGTGAGATCGAGCGGCTGACCGCACAGCTTGACAGCCTTAACGCGGAACGGCGGCAGGTGGAGAGCGAAAGCGCTAATCTGGGCGCTGCGCTGAAGCAGATGGAGAGCGAGGCGCAACGGATCGAGCGACGGCTCGAGGACTGGGCAGTGCAGGCTGCGCGCAACAAGGACGCGTGCGAGATCAAACGGAAGTCGATCGAGATCAACCGCGCAGAGATGACGCGCCTGGAGAGCGAGCGAGCGCAGACCGAGGCGGGATTGGATGCTCTACAAACGCAACTGGACACGCTGCGGCAGAAGCGCGAGGCAGTGCAACAGGAAGCGGCGCAGCTAACAGCGGAGCTGGCGGGACTCGAGGAGCGGCGGCGCGGAGCCGAAGCGGCCTTCCAGCGAATTGACCGGCTGCATGCCGATCTTGAACGGCGCGTGCAGGCGATTGAGCAGCAGCGGGCCGGTGCGATTGCCGAGCGCGAACAGCGGACACACGAGAACGCGGAGCTCGTGACACGGCAAAAGGAATTGGCCAATGCGCGGGCTGAGGCACTGGCCACGGCGCAGCAAGTAACCTCACAGGCGCAGACGCTGAGGCAGCAGCTGGCCGAGATGGAGTCGCAACTGAAGAGCGGACGCACCGCTCTGGATGAATTGCGTGAGAGCCGGGCCGCGAGATCGGCGGAGCTGGCCAAGTTGCAATCGGATCTGGAGCACCTTGAAGCGAGCTGCCTGGCCGAGGTGAACGTTGAGGCCCAAGTGCTGCGCGGCGACGAGGAAATTGTACGGCTGGCCGGCGACGAGCTGACCGCAGAGGACGAGAACTGCCGCGGGCTGAAGCAGCGCCTGGAGCAGATGGGCCCGGTAAACATGATGGCGCTGGACGAGTACAAGGAGACGGCCGAGAGGCACTCGTTCCTTGAGACGCAGCGCCGGGATCTCATCGAATCCATTGAAAACACACAGGAGACAATCAAGGAGATCGATCAGATTTCGCGCACCAAGTTCGACGAGGCGTTTTCGCGAATCAACGAGAACTTTGCGCATGTATTCTCGCAGCTGTTCCACGGGGGGCAGGCGTTTTTGCGGCTCACCGACGAAGCCAACCAGGCCGAGAGCGGGCTTGAAATTGTGGCCTCGCCGCCGGGCAAGAAGCTGCAAAACGTGCTGCTGCTCTCAGGCGGTGAGAAGGCCCTGACCGCGCTCGCGCTGCTGGTGGGCATTTTCCAGTTCCAGCCGAGTCCGTTCTGCGTTCTCGATGAGGTAGACGCGGCGCTGGACGAGACCAACGTCGGAAGGCTGGCGGAGCTTCTGCAATCGCTGAGCGGCGACACGCAATTCATGCTGGTCACGCACTCCAAGCGCATGATGCAGTGTGCCGATATGATCTACGGCGTGACCATGCAGGAGCCGGGCGTATCGAAGATCGTGAGCGTGCGACTGGGCGGCCAGGAACGGCGGCGGGCGACGGCGTAAAAACAGCCGTCAGCAAGTCGGCAGGTGATGCCGGCGGCGCGCGGCGTCTCATTCCTGCCGGAGCCTAATGTGTCCCAGGTCAAGCGAGTTGAAAGGCGATCGTAACGCGCGTGGTTACGTCTACGGGACGTCCGTTGACCGTGGCCGGACGGAATCGAATTTGCTGCGCGACTCGAACCGCTTCCTGGTCCAGACCGTGGCCCAGACCGCGAAGCACGCCGTGAACGAGCACCTGGCCGCTTGCAGAAAAGGTAACGCTGAGTACCACGTCGCCCTCGAC
>JASHVU010000297.1 GCA_030044455.1 Acidobacteriaceae bacterium
TGCCCCTTGGCAATCTCGCTCGCCATCCACACCAGCTTCTCCTGCACCAGCTGGTGGCCGGCAATCGGCATGTCATGAAACTGCTTTCTGATTTTGGAGTAGTTCAGCGCGGTGTCATAGCAGGCAAAGGCCGCACCCAGCGCGCCCCAGCTGATGCCGTAGCGCGCCTGGTTCAGGCACATCAGCGGGCTCTTCAATCCCGACGCACCCGGCAGCATGTTGCTCTCGGGCACGCGCACATCCTGGAGTGATAATCCGCTGGTGACCGACGCCCTCAGCGACCACTTGCCGTGCACATCGAATGCCGAAAAGCCGTGCCTGCCCTTCTCAACCAGAAAGCCGCGGATGCAGTCGTTTCCCTCGCCCGCGCCCTCCAGCTTGGCCCACACTACGGCCACATCGGCAATGGTGCCCGACGTAATCCACATCTTTTCGCCGTTCAGCACAAACTCAGAGCCCTCGCGGCGCGCGCGAGTCGTCATGCCGCCGGGATTCGACCCGAATCCCGGCTCGGTGAGCCCGAAACAGCCCAGCTTGTCTCCACTCGCGAGCGCAGGCAGCCACGTACTTTTATGCTCGTCGGACCCGAACGTGTAAATGGGATACATGACCAGCGCCGACTGCACGCTCACAAAACTGCGCAGGCCCGAGTCGCCTCTTTCCAACTCCTGCATGACGAGGCCGTATTCAACATTCGACATGCCTGCGCAGCCGTAACCGTCGATGGTGGCGCCAAAGAAGCCCAGTTCCCCCATCGTCGGCACCAGCTCGCGCGGAAATCGGTTCTCGCGGAAACAAGCCTCAATGATCGGAATTACGTTGTCGTCGACAAAATCGCGCGTGGTGCGGCGGACGAGCAGCTCGTCCTCAGAAAATCCTGCGTCAAGATTGAGAAAATCAAAGCCTTGAAATTTGCTTGCCATATCTTACCTGCCCGCCGGCCTTATGCCGAACAGGAAAGGCTAGCAGATTTGAGCGGGGTGGAGTTGTGCGGGTCAGAAGACCCGCACCGACAACCGCGATGGCGCCCGGCGCTACACCATCACGTAGGGCGCGCGATAGGGGCGCGTCAGCAACTCCGATGCAGCCGCGTCGTCCAATATCACCTCGTGCTGAACGTCCCAATGGATCTTGCGCCCCGTAAGCATCGAAATCAATCCAAGGTGTCCCGGAAGCGTAGAGTGATGCGCCACTTCGACGGGCGTGATGGTGGGTTTGCGCGTCTTTACGCAATCGAGAAAGTTGCGCCGATGCTCGGTCGACACGTAGAGCTTGATCTTGCGCAGCGAGTCGGGCACAGCTTCCCACTTCACCCACTCCTGGTTTGAGGCATCGAAGCCGCTGCGGTCCACCCAGACCCATCCGTCGGTGCCGATCCACTTGGCGCCCATGTTGATGGCGCCCGAGCCGCCGGCAATGGTCATGCGCACATCGTTCGAGTAGCCGGTCACTTCCTTCTTGTACAGGCACTCGATGTTGTATTTTGTCGCGGTGTTCCACAGCGCGTCGGGCGCCGGGAACTCGCCGACGCCCTCAATCTCCGACGGTCCGGTGAGATCGAATCCAAGCCCCCAGTGCGCGATGTCGCCGTGGTGGCCGATCCAATCCATCAGTTGCCCGCCGCCGGTGTTGTAGTTCCATCGCCAGTTCTTGTTGATGCGCGCCTCAATGTACGGCTCCATGCGCGATGGACCAATCCAGCGGTCGTAATCGAAATCGGGCGGCGGAGCCGAGACAGCCAGGTTCCAGGCCGGGGTTCCCGGCACCACCAGCGTGGGATCGGTGATCTTGTTGGGCAGGGTTGCCAGCTTGGCCAGCAGTTCCGGCTCAGTGCCGCCAAAGTCGTGATGGCCGCCGGGCAGGCCCACCTCAACGCGAATTACGTCGCCGATCAACCCGTTGCGCACGATCTCGGCGGCCTTGCGGAATTCGGGCAGAGAGCGCTGCCACGAGCCCGTCTGCCAGATGATCTTATTCGCCTCCGCGACGCGCACAATTCCCTGCTGTTCGCGCACGGTGCGGGCCAGCGGCTTTTCGCCATAGATGTCCTTCTTGCGGCTTGCGGCCTCGCAAGCCATCAGCTCATGCCAGTGGTCGGGGACGGCGATCATCACGGTGTCGATGTCGTCGCGCGCCAGCAGCTCGCGGTAATCGTGGTAGGCGCGGCAATCCTGGTTGCCGTAGTGGGAGTTGATGGTATTCACCGCGTCGGCGAGCGGCTCCTTTTCGAGGTCGCAGGCCGCCACCACCTGGCAGTCGGGCTGCTCCAGGAAAACTTTGGTATTGGCCGGTCCCATCATGCCCCAGCCAATGACGCCCATCGTGATGCGGTCAGAAGCCGGCGCGCGGCCGGCTCGGGCAAATGCGCTGCGTGAAAGGATGGCGGCCGCGCCTGCGGCCTCGATGAATCTGCGACGTGATAACTGCGACTGCGATGCGGAAGTAAGGGTGGTCATGGATGCCTCGGGAAGCTGAGCGCATCGATTGGCGCTCAGCCAGCAGCATCCGGAAGTCTAGCATGGAGGGGCTGTCCGACGCGCCGCGAGTGTCTCATTCCGGCGCCAATTCTGCCCCTACTCCAGAAACTCCTTCACAAACGCGTTGTCGGTATGCAGCAGCTCGTGCAGCGTGCCGTCGAAGATCAGCTTTCCCTCGTCGAGCATCATGAATGTCGTCTTGGCATCAGTCTCGCCCTTGGGCAACGGGACCATCTCGTCTGTCCCCGCGTCGAATCGGTGCGTGCACATGGTAAACGCGTCCTGCAGTCGGTGCGTCACCAGCAGCGAGGGCGTCTGGTGCACGTCGCGCTGCTTCACAATCAGGCTGATGATGTTGGTTGACGTAATGGGGTCGAGCCCGCCTGTGGGTGAGTCATATAACAGCAGGTCGGGCTGATTGATCAGCGCGCGGGCGATGGCCACGCGGCGCCGCATGCCGCCTGAAAGACTGGCCGGAAACAACAAGAAGGTTTCTTCGAGGCCCACAAACTTGAGCGACTCGCGCACCTTGGCGTCGATCTCCTCGTCGCTCAGCTTATTCTCTTCGATAAGTTGATAGCCAACGTTGTCGCGTACGGTGAGCGAGTCAAAGAGCGCACCCTCCTGAAAAACCATTCCGGTGCGCGCGCGCAGGGGAAAGAGCTCCTGTTCGGGCATGAGGGAAACCTCGTCGCCGAACAGCAGCACTTCGCCCTGATCGGGCTTCACCAGGCCATTGATAAGCTTGAGCAGCACGCTCTTGCCCACTCCGGCAGGCCCCAGCAGGATGCGTGTCTCATGGGGCGCAACGCGAAAGCTGATGTCGGCAAGCACCGGCGGCCCGTCGAATGAGATGGTTACATGCCTCATCTCCACCACGGGCAGGGTGTCTTTGAGTGGATCGAGTTCAGTGAGCAGTGAAAGGCTCATGACGGCCAAAGAGACAGCATGACGTGCGTGATCAGAAAGTCGGCCACGATAATCAGTACCGACGAGGTTACCACCGCCTGAATCGTCGACCGCCCCACTCCCTCCGTTCCTCCGGTGGTCTTCATGCCGTGGAAGCATCCAATAGAGGCGATAATGTAGCCGAAGAACAGCGGCTTGGTGAGGCCCTGTGAGATGTCGCGGAAATGCAGGCTCTCCCAGGCCATGGAGAAGTACTGGGTGCCGTTCTGATGATTCAAAAAGACGGTAACTGCGGCGCCGCCCAGGATACCGAAGGCATCAGCAACAATAGTAAGGAAGAAGAGCATGGCGATCGACGCGTAGATGCGCGGTGTCACCAGCTTGCGCAGCGGGTCAACGCCCAGTGCGCGCATGGCGTCAATCTGCTCGGTCACAACCATCGACCCTAGTTCGCTGGCCATTGACGAAGCGTTTCGGCCGGCGACCATGATTCCCGTCAGCACTGCGCCCAATTCGCGGATCATGGTCAGGCTCACAAAGCGGCCGGTCACGCTGGTGGCGCCGAAGGCTGAAAGCGTGGCCGCCGATTGCAGGGCAAGCACACCGCCGGTAAAAAAACCCGAAAGCAGAACAATCGATATCGAGCCAACGCCAATGATGTCTGACTGCATCAAAAAATCAGACCAGTAAACCGGAGGCCGAAACAGGTTCATCAAGCTTCGCCACGCGAAGATCGAGTAATCCTGCACGGTGAGCACGATTTGTTTGGCGGTACGGTCAAGCGCTTGGATTGCCATTGTACTATTGGCCTGAAAAGAGATAGGTTTACATGCGTGAGCTTTGGTTATGGCAAGGCCGGAAGTCATCGACTCCGGATAAAACAAAATGATTCGGCAAGTCGAACCCTGAAGCCTTAACTATTTGACCCTTCTTGCCTTCGTTCCCGAAGACAGAATAGCGCATCGACGAGACACAAACGGTATGCGCCAGGCCCACCTTGGCGCATACGCAATCGGATCGCAACGCGGGCAACGCACCAGGTTAGCGGTCGCCCGACCTAACTTATTGAAACAAAAGGATGCGAACCGGCTTCCTGTCACCCAGCTGTTTTAATCGCATCTAAATTGCAATACGGAGGGTCCGATGCATCGATTTCGCGTACAGCTGATCCTTGCACTCATCGCCAGCGTCACGCTTGTGTCGGTAGCCTCAACATACTTTGATGACTTGCGTCACAGGCACGTACTGCGCCAGGAGCTTCAGGTACGTACCAATTGGATGGGTGTAAGTCTTGAGCCGAACATAGAGGCAGAGCTGACGGCCGGCAATCTTGCTGGACTGTCGGTCCTCGCCCAGAATCTCCGCAGCGTAACCGGCTCGCTGGGCTTGGCCATCTTCGATCCTGACGGTCGCCTGCTGGTCAGCTCAGGCCCACCTCAGCTCATGAGCGCCCTTTCCCCAGGCCTGGTGCTGAAGAGCCTGCAAAAGGGGTCTGTGGAAAGCCGGTTCAGCCACATCGACGGCTGGCAATGGCTCGAAGAGACATTCCCGCTCCACCAGGGATCGCAGCTTTCCGGCGCCATGACGATTGCGGTCGATGCCGGTTACATCCACTCTGAAACTGTAAGCCTGTGGATGCAGAGCTTCTGGCGCATTCTTGTGCTGGTCGTCCTGATTGTTGCCATTACCTATGCCATGGTGCGGTGGTTCCTGTTGCGGCCCATGATGCGGGTCGTCGAGCGAGTGCGTCGTCTACGCACGGGAGAAGGTGAGGGACCCGTAAAAGCCGAATTCAGCCTCTTTCCGAACCTGGTTCGGGAGGTGGAGACGATTGCTGAAAGCCTGATTGCGGCCCGCGCCTCCGCTGAGACCGAGGCGCGTCTGCGCGAGGCCGGCGAAAGCCAGTGGACTGCCGAGCGCCTGGCCGTGCGCATTCGCAATCGGGCCGGATCGAGCCGCATTTTTCTTGTCTCAAACCGCGAGCCGTACATGCATGTGCACAAGGGGCGCGAGATTGCCTGCGTTGTGCCCCCCAGCGGCATGGTCACAGCGCTGGAGCCGGTGGTGTGTGCTTGCGACGGCGTATGGGTGGCCGCCGGCAGCGGCGATGCCGACAAAGAAGCCGTGGACAGCTTCGACCGCCTGCGTGTTCCCCCGGACGATCCGCGCTACACGCTGCGGCGCGTCTGGCTCACCCCGGAAGAGGAGGAAAAATACTACGAGGGATTCGCCAATGAAGGCCTCTGGCCCCTTTGCCACATCGCGCACACCAGACCCATCTTCCGCGCCGGCGACTGGGAGTGCTACCAGCGCGTGAACCGCCACTTTTGCAACGCGCTGGCTGAAGAGATGGAAGGCAGCGAAGATCCCATCGTTTTTGTCCAGGACTTTCACTTCGCTCTGCTGCCAAGCATGATCAAGCAGGCTCGCCCCGATGCGCGCGTGGCCATCTTCTGGCACATTCCCTGGCCCAACCCCGAGGTCTTCGGCATCTGCCCCTGGCAGTCGGAGTTGATCGATGGCCTTCTCGGCGCCGATCTAATCGGGTTCCACATACCAGTCCACTGCTATAACTTTCTCGCCACTGTCGATCGCGCCCTTGAAGCGCGCACCGACAATGCGCACCGCACCGTGCTGCGTCACGGCCACACCACCGCCGTTCGCCCCTATCCGGTCAGCGTGGCATTCGAGGGCGCTTCGCATGCCCTCGCGGCCGAGAATACCATCGATTCTCTTGAAACCGGTGCGGCCGAAAGAGATAGACTCCTCAACGAAGTTGGCGTGCGCACCGAGTCGGTCGCGGTCGGCGTCGACCGGCTCGATTACACCAAGGGCATCGTCGAGCGCCTGATGGCCGTTGAAAATCTGCTCGAAATGCACCCCTTTTACCTGGAGCGGTTCACGCTGGTGCAGATTGCTGCACCCAGCCGCACGCACATCCCGGCATACGCCGACCTCAGCAAGCGTGTTGAAGAAACGGTCGAGCGCATCAATCACCGATTTCAAACCCAGCACTGGCGGCCCATCGTGCTCATTGAGAGGCAATGCGATCATGAGGAGGTTGGACGCTGGTATCGCGCCGCCGACATCTGCCTGGTGACTTCGCTGCACGACGGCATGAACCTGGTTGCCAAGGAATTTGTGGCCGCGCGCGACGACGAAGACGGCGTGCTGATCCTGAGCAAGTTCACCGGCGCCGCGGTGGAATTGCAGGACGCGCTTATCGTCAACCCATACGACATTGACGGCGTGGCCGAGGCAATTTGCGCGGGGCTGGATATGAGCCGCGACGATCGCCGTATACGCATGAAGCGCATGCGAAGGCAAGTAATGGAGCACAACATTTATCTGTGGGCGGCAAATGTGCTGGGCGACCTGCGCGAGCTCAGAATCGATACCGCGGAAGAAGCAGAGCCGAACTCCGGCCGAATTGCACCTCAAGTCGCGTCCGCAATCGATGCCGAAGTTGCAGCGCGGAAAACAGCATAGAGCTGGTTGCATCAATCGGGCTTTGAAGGGCAAAACTTCAGCTGTTGCCTAAGAACCCAGAGGTAGTGCACGAAGTGTCAGGGCACGACTGGTAAGTCAAAGCTTTCGAGACTGCGGAAAAACTCAATCGCAGGGGCTTTGTAACAAGGGCACGGCTTCAGCCGGACCGCTAAGACCTTGAGAATGAGTGGGGCTTTAGCCCCTGAAGGATGCCACCACGATCACCACAATCCAGGGATGCAACCAGCTCCAGGAAGAGAGCACCGCTTGACCCCGGAATCAGAAGAAAAGCTCAACGAATTCTTCAGTCATTTTTCAGCCGCGACGCACGCGCTGCTGATGCTTGACTACGACGGCACGCTTGCCGCCTTCCGCGTCAACCGGTTCACGGCCCGCCCATGGACGAGTGTGCGAAAACTGCTGAATCTGGTTCAAAGCCGGAAAAAAACGCGACTCGTCATCGTTACCGGCAGGCCCGCGCGCGAAATTCAGCCCCTGCTTGCGCTCAGAACGCCCCCTGAGGTCTGGGGCCTGCACGGCGCCGAACGGCTTTA
>JASHVU010000298.1 GCA_030044455.1 Acidobacteriaceae bacterium
GGCTTTAGCCGTGAAGCCGCCGATTCAGTGAACCGGCGGACCGCTTGCAGGCATCTTTAGGAATGAGGGGTCGATGATTCTTCTCACCCGCCGGGTGACGTTTTCAGCTTCGCATTACTACTGGAACGAAACCTGGACTGCCGAGAAAAACGCAACAGTTTTTGGCCGGTGCGCGAACCGTAACGGGCATGGGCATAACTACACCCTGGAGGTGACGGTGGCGGGTGAGCCCGATCCGGTCACTGGGTTCGTGGTCGATTTGAAGTGGCTGAAAGATGTGATGGAGCAGGAAGTACTCGCTGCTTTCGATCACCGGCATTTGAATCTTGAGGTTTCGGAGTTCGGGCAGGGCAAGCTGATTCCGACCACCGAGAATATTGCAATTGTGGCCTGGAATCGATTGGAGCCGGCAATCAAGAAGGCCGCCGGGGCCCAATTGAGCAAGGTGCGCGTTTACGAATCGCAAGAGATCTTTGCCGAGTATCGAGGCGGCCAATGAGCGGTTGGCCCACGGCGGCAAAGGCATATTTCGGGCGCCGGTACATGCTGAGCGCGAGCCATCGGCTGCATACGGATGGGCTGAGCGCCGAAGAGAATCGAGCCGAATACGGCAAGTGCAACAACCCGCATGGGCACGGACACAACTATGTAATCGAGGTGGTAGTGGGCGGGCCGGTGAACACTGAAACCGGGATGGTGATGAATCTGGTGGATCTGGACCGGGTTGTAAAGGAACGGGTGTTGGAACGATTCGATCACCGGAACCTCAATCTCGATCCGGTGTTTGAGAGCAAGGTGCCGACGACGGAGAACTTCTCCATCGTTTTGGTTGAGATTTTGCGAGAGGCCCTCCCTGGGAGAAGCCTCGAGCATGTACGGATTGAAGAGACGGAGAACAATTTTTTCGAGTGCTATGTCGCCTGAAAACGCGGGCACGAGAGAGGGCAAATAAGAATGGCGCAGCCAATTGCAGTAAGCAAAGTAGTGAGGCGGATTGTACAGAACGATGAAGGCCTGAGCGGGTTCAGCACCCAGGAAATGTATCGGGAGATTTTGACCCGGCTGGGCGAAGACCCCAATCGCGACGGGCTGTTGGCCACGCCAGCGCGTGTTGAAAAGGCAATGTCTTTCTTGACTAAGGGTTACGATCAGGATCCGGCGAAGGTTTTGCATGGCGCGCTGTTTGACGTGGACTACGACGAGATGGTGATTGTAAAGGATGTGGAGATTTTCTCGCTCTGTGAGCACCACATGCTGCCCTTTTTCGGCAAGGTTCACGTGGCCTATATTCCCAATGGAAAAGTGATCGGGTTGAGCAAGATTCCGCGGCTGGTGGAGGTATTTGCGCGACGACTGCAGGTGCAGGAGCGGCTGACGCGACAGATTGCTGACGCGATTCAGGATGCGATCAAGCCGCAGGGAGTAGGCGTGGTAATTGAGGCGCGGCACCTGTGCATGATGATGCGCGGAGTTGAGAAGCAGCATTCATCCACGGTGACCAGCGCGATGGTGGGCTGTTTTCGCCAGAAGGAGACGCGCTCAGAGTTCCTGTCCTTGGTGAGGCAGCCAGCCAACAGCCTTTAATCGATCGGCTGGCCTGATTTGCGCAGAACTATTTTTTGCGCACTGAATTCGGAAGCATTTTTGACGGTGTGAGCCAGCCCTCGCGCATGGCATTCGAGACAACTTTTGCCTGGCGGAGTTTCTTCCGCGCCATCTTTTTGATCTCTTCGAGCAGAGCCTGGTCTTGAGGCCCGGGAATAGCCTGGCCGGCGACTTCAGCGAGCTGCTGCCAGTCATGCCATTCGCCGATCTGATCCTTCACTACACCCAGTGCATCGACAAATGCCTTGTCGGATTCGGGCAGAGCCTGCATAACATAGCGAAGCTCTTTCACTTTGAGCCGGAATCCGTGGATGCTGCGCACGGTGATCGCCGGCCATGCCGTGAGCTCCGCGATGAGTTCGCCAACGGCCGCATAAAGCGGATCGGCGGGCGGGCGAGCAGAGGATGACGAGTGTGCGAGACCGTGCGAGGGTCGAGGAGCAGACTTGATCAGTCGGGAGTATTCTCTGAGACTCTTGCGCGCCATTTTGCTTTCGCGATCGACAGCTTTGAGGAGTTTAAGCGCGTTTTTGGCGCGAGCGCTTCTCAAATAGTCGAGAAGACGGGCGAGCGATGGGCCGTTGGAACGATCGCGCAGGCTGAGGGCATTGCCGGTCAGCACGTCCATATCGCGCACGCCGCCTGCGGCTCTACGAAGCTGCTTGACGGGCTTGATGAGACGGCGGGACTTGCGACCACCGGAGGGCCTAAGCGCCGAAGCGATGGATTCGATGCGCCGTGCCTGAATGCGCAGCTTGTGTACCTCCTCGGGCGGAGGGTTCTTCTCGATATGTTTGAGCGACTCGCGTAGCTTGCGGAACGGCTCGCGCAGTTGTTCGGGAGAATCAGGCATCGTACCTTTTTAGTTTTGAGGCTTTTACCCTGCGATTGCAAGAGTCTACTCGAAATTCGCTGTATAGGGTAAAGAAAACGTAACAGTACGGCAATGCCTTAGAGTTGATGATGTGAATGGGCTCCTTGTAGTGGACAAGCCGGGTGGCATGACCAGCCACGACGTGGTGAACCGCCTCAGAAGGATCGCTGGCGAACACTCAATCGGGCATCTTGGCACCCTTGATCCAATGGCGACAGGGGTGCTACCGCTGCTGATCGGCAAATATACCCGGCTGGCGCAGTATTTTTTGGCCGCGGAGAAGAGCTATACGGGGTCCATTCGTTTTGGATTTGCCACAGATACATACGATGCGGAAGGCGAGTCGTTGGGGCCGGATTTGTGGCCGGAGTTTTGCGGGAGGATAACTCTGGAGGTCGTGCGCAAAAGCGCGGAGCGCTTTCATGGCGAAACTTTGCAGATGCCGCCGCCGTTTTCAGCCAAAAAGATTGGCGGGAAGCCCGCCTACAAACTGGCGCGGGAGGGCAAGTCGCCGGAACTCCGGGCGGCAAAGGTTCGTATCGATTGTTTTGCTGTAACGGCGATGGAAGGCGCTGATGCAAGCTTCAGAATGACCATCAGTTCGGGCGGTTATGTGCGGTCGGTTGCGCACGAACTCGGACAGGCGCTAGGCTGCGGAGCGCACCTGGCGGCTTTACGGCGGATCCGGGCTGGAGTTTTCACGATTGAGCAGGCACACACGCTTGAGGAACTAGGGCCTCTGGCCGGGCAGGTGGAGGCACTTGAGAGTCTATGCGTGCATCCGCGAAGTTTGTTGATTGAGATGCCGGCGGTGACGGCCGACGCCCAGGCGCTGGGCAAGCTGCGGAATGGAGCGCAGGCGAACCTGGCCGACTTTTCCGAGGCGCGGCTCGTGAAGGTGTTTGCCGGCCAGAGGGAACTGGTGGGGATTGCGAAGAGAGTTGCGGGCACGTTGTTTCAGCCGGTGGTGGTATTTAGTGCGCAGTGATGAGTGAACACTGAAAAAGTGAAAGGGTGAAAGAGCGAAGGAGAGGAAACAGAGGAGCCGTCAGCGGATCACTCCTAACTGCTTCATCTGGCCAGCAGAGGCTTGAGCGCGGGCAGCAGGGTTTTGGCTAGGATCTGCGAGCCCTTCGCGGTGGGATGGATGCCGTCGAGCTGGATGGTGCCGGGGACGTTGATGAGGTCTTTGTAGATCATGGGAACGAAGGCGACGTGGTGATGCGTTGCCATGGTGCGGTAAACCTGCTGAAACGACTTGATGTAGTCGGGGCCGTAATTGGGCGGCAAGGTGATTCCGGCAAGCAGTACTCGGACGTGGGCTGCCTGCAGCGAGGAGAGGATCTGATCGAGGTTGTGACTGGTCTGATTGAGTGGAAGGCCGCGCAGCCCGTCGTTGCCGCCGAATTCCACGATGACCACGCTGGGGTGAAGTGCGAGGATCGAGGGAAGGTCGTCAACGGCGTCCTTGGTTGTGGCGCCGCTGGTACCGCGGTTGAGGACGGTGTAATGGTAGCCCTCGGCTATGAGCAGTTGGCGTAACGCGTCAGGGTAAGATTGGCCATCCTCAAGGCCATGTCCGGCGGTGATGCTGTCACCGTAACAGACAAGAACGCGATCGGCGCCGTGGGCTAAAGTAGCGGCGAGAAAAACAATGAGAATAGAAACCAGAAGAGAGCGGCGAACGTCCACGAATTAAGTGTAGAAGAACAGGGAACAAGGGATGAGAAACCGCAGTAGATGAATTGGGGGAACCGGGTGATTGAGCTGCGCGAGGCGAAGAAATGGATTCAGAATGGCGCACGGCGCGTCGACATTTTGAAGGGAATCAGCCTGACCATTCCAGCCGGGCAATTTGTGGCCGTGGTGGGCGCGAGCGGCAGCGGTAAAAGCACGCTGCTGGGGCTGATGGCGGGGCTCGATACTCCCAGCGCGGGCGAGATCCGGCTTGACGGAATTCCCATCCACAACCTGGTGGAGTCTGAGCTTGCCGCGGTGCGCGGGCGCAAGATCGGGTTTGTCTTTCAGTCGTACCAGCTTATCCCCACGTTGACGGCGCTCGAGAATGTGCTGCTTCCATACGAGCTGAATGTTGAGGGCAATGGTCTGAGTAAGGCGCGTCAGTTGCTGGGCGAGGTTGGATTGCAGGAACGGATGGATCACTACCCGATCCAGCTCTCGGGTGGCGAGCAACAGCGAGTAGCGCTGGCGCGGGCTTTTGTGGCCGATCCGCCGATTGTGATGGCCGATGAACCGACCGGCAATCTTGACTCGACCAATGGTCGGCTGGTGCTCGATCTGCTGCTCGAACGCAACCGGCGCGCGGGCACGACCCTGGTGCTGGTGACGCACGATGCCGATGTGGCGCATGAGGCCGATCGCAAGATTGTGTTGAAGGATGGGCTGGTGGTGGAGGATACATTGCCTGGTTCACCCGAGCCATTACTCCAAAGCGAGGAAAAAAATGGCTAGCCGGATGCTGAGTTGGAGCCGCGCGGCGTCGATCGGCTGGCGCGATCTGAAGTCTGCGCCGGGAAAGTTTGTCTTTGTGGTGGTGAGTGTTGCCGTGGGCGTGGCGGCGCTGGTGGGGGTGCGCGGGCTGAGCGACAGTTTTCGCTCCACGCTGATTGGGCAGGCGCGATCGTTGATGGCCGGCGACCTGAGCGCGCGC
>JASHVU010000299.1 GCA_030044455.1 Acidobacteriaceae bacterium
CCCGACACCGCTCATAAATACGTATGTCGGACCACTATCGATCCCTGCCGTAACAGCCACACGGCAAAGGTCCACGCTACGCCGAGGTTCAGGTAGCCCCTGTCACATCGACAAGGTAGCGGGTATAGCGTTGCTGGTCAAACCGGACCGGTCTCTACTGGATGGGAATCGGGAGCGGGTTGCACAAAACCGAATCAGCAGGAAGGCTTCGGCAAGACGCTCAAATATGAAAGGAGATTCCCCATGACCAGATTCCCACTTTTGATGGCAATTATGAGCTTGGCCGTATCTGCCGCGCCGCTGGCAGGCGCCGAGCTCCGGCCCGATTTGGGCAACATAGAGACCACGATGCAGGCGGCCAGGGCCGCGGAACTGAAGGGCGACCTGGCGCGTGCTCGCGATGAATTGCAGATGGCGGTGGCGGACTACCAGACAGCGATCCGCCTGGATTCGCAGAATTCGAGTCTTTATAACAAGCTGGGAATTGTCCAGTTCAAGCTTGGCGATCACGCGGGAGCGCGCAAGAGCTTCAACCAGTCGATCAAGCTCAACCCTCGGAATACGCTTGCACTGAACAATATTGGCGCCCTGGCGGTGGTTGACCGTAAGTACAAGACGGCCGTCCGCTACTTGAAACAGTCTCTCGCGCTCGACGAATTGAATGCGTCGGCGCACCTCAATATTGCTGAGGCATGGGTTGGCATGAAGCAAATGGATCGCGCGATGACGGAGTATTCACGCGCTCTCGAGCTTGATCCGGACATTATCAGTCCCAGCGAAGACGGGGTGATGGCGCAGGTCCGCACCGCCGAGCAGCAGGCGCGTATTAACTTCCTGATCGCCAAAGCCTACGCAAAACGCGGGAATATCGATGGCGCGCTGGACTTCCTGCAACGGGCAAAGAACGGGCGTTTTCCCAATATGAGTGACGTCTATACCGATCAGGAGTTTGCGGTTCTGTGGACAGATCCGCGGCTGGCAAAGATCGTAAAACGGTAGATAGCTTCCCTCTTTCGGCTTTTGAGCGCCGCGCATATGGAAGGCGATCAACTCGAGCGCGGCGCTCCTTTTTTTGCGGGTGAACAGCATCAGCTTCCGGCAATGACCAGACATACGTTATGCCATCAGATTCCAGAAATGGGGAGACCGAACACATCACTTATGCCGATCAAGGTCATCGTGCCGCGCAGATGAAGGATCGTGGCTATGCTGATGTCTTGCCTGCGAATGCTCCTCTTTGGGAACTTCGAATCCCTCAAAAACATTCACATTGCCTTCGTGCCAGGAGGCATGCGCTGTGGCTAAAACGTAGACAATCTCCCTGACCCGTTGGTAGTGAAGAAAGTAGATAACTGCGCGCCTCAGCACGATGAACACAACCAGAAGGGCTAAGAGGACCACCACAATTGTGAAGGGGAAGTCGGGCTGGAAATCCCAAGGCGGGATCCATTGGTGGCGGAAGTAAGCTCCGATCATGACTGCAATCAGCAAAATCCCGTAAACCTGTTGCAACGATCGCGCTGCGAACCAGACTGAGGACATCATTCTGACGTGTGCCTCGTTCCGAATAATGTCGCCGCATTTGCGTGAATTCCAATACTGAATGCGAATCTTCAGCAGATTGATGAAGACTTTGGATCGCTTGTTGATCTCTTTTGAATCACCGTCCCATGGAATATGCCGGGCGAGATGATCTAAGCCTCGTTCGGACAAGTATGTTCGCAAATGCGAATAAGGGAACTGCCCACCTTCGCACCTGGCAAGTGCGCGCGCTTTTCGGTTGATTTCGAACCAGCGGAGGAGGCCGCTCCAAAGTCCCTTCCTTGACTTGACGATGAATTTTTCACGTTCAAATTTGTTTGGTTGAACCACGCCACGATCTAAATCTCCCCAATTCCTGCACAAGATGTGAGCGATGCTCTTTTGGTCGGGTATCTTGGGATCGCGTCTTGAAAACATATGTCCCAGTACGTAAGAAATGACGATTACCAGCGCGACGAGGAAAGATTTGGGAACGAAGTCGGGCCACGATTGTGCTGTCCAGTGGCCTTGTGCACTTGGGAGTAAGGTGGCCCCGGTCCAGATCACCATCGGGACGCTGACGACTGTGAAGAGGAAACCAGGCACAAGGCTTCCGAAAAAGTCGACAAACAGGTCCCGTACCAGGGAGGCCGCAAGGTCCATCCCTTGCGCAGTAATGTCTTCGGGGCGATGGATTTCGTCCTTAGGGTGTTGATCTGCGAAGTTGCCTTCCATAACCGCGACCTCACATTTGGAGTCGGTCTACTAAACGGCAGGATAGGATTTTAGTGGGCAAAGATAAATCAGACGCACCGAGGATTTCAACAAAAATCGTTGAAGCGCCTCGCACAATGGAAACTACACATACACCTCTGGAATGAAATTCTGCTCGCTCATAGGTGGTCGGACGTACTTCGACTTGACGAGCTTGGGAAGCGCCAGCGGCTCGGCGGTCAGATCGCGATAGGGGATGAGCGAGAGCAGGTGGCGAATCACGTTAAGACGGGCACACTTTTTGTCTTCAGCGTTCACCACATACCACGGAACATGTTTGGTATCGGTCACGGCAAACATTTCGTCTTTGGCGCGAGAGTAACCGGCCCAGTGCTTGCGCGATTCAAGGTCCATCGGGCTGAGCTTCCAGCGTTTGGTGGGCTTGTCCATACGGTCCTGGAATCGCCGCTCCTGCTCCTCGTCGCTCACGCTGAACCAGTACTTGATCAGGATGATTCCTGACCGCACCAGCATTCGCTCGAACTCCGGGCAGCTCTGCATAAAGTCAGCGTATTCGTGCTCAGTACAAAAGCCCATCACCCGTTCCACGCCCGCACGGTTGTACCAGCTGCGATCGAAGAGAACCATTTCTCCGGCCGCCGGCAAATGCGCCACATAGCGCTGAAAGTACCATTGCGTCTTCTCGCGCTCAGTGGGAGTGCCCAAGGCAATTACCCGGCAGACGCGGGGATTCAGCGATTCGGTAATCCGCTTGATGGCTCCGCCCTTGCCCGCCGCATCGCGGCCCTCAAACAGCACAACCACCCGCAACCCTTCGTGCTTAATCCATTCCTGCAGCTTTACGAGCTCAACCTGCAACCGTCGCAATTCCTTTTCATACTGGCAGTCTCTTCCCAGGTGCATTGTCTTCAGGTCATTGGTCGTATGGTTGGCAACCTCGATTCCCTTACCAACGATGTGTTTGTGATTGTGCTTCTTCTTGCCTGCCATACTCTATCTCCTGACAGTTAGTGCTCTAGCGCCGCCTCCACCCGCTATTCCCTATATCGGAAATATGCGCTGGAATGTTCAATGAATTGTTGCTGCAAGTGTAGACCCGTCCGGGCGCCAGGGGCAGCCTTTTTCGCGAAATAATCTCGACCGAGGCTCAGAATTCCTCCGCAGTTGCGCGGCAAACGTCCAATCGAGTGCAACACTTTCGGCGGAGCCGTGTTCTCAAACAGAGACGCCGTGCCGAATCGATGGCACGGCAATCCTGAAACCCAAGGAAGAGGTTCTGCCATGAAAAAACTCCTCGTCTTCGCAGCCTTGTTGCTGCCTCTGCCCTTTATGCTGGCGGGTTGTTCCCACCGCACAGTAGTTTATGTTCAAGCGCCGCCACCTCCGCCTGACTTCAGCGCCGCTGCCCAACAGGGATATAACGACGGCGTTGCCGCCGCGCGACGCGACATTGCCAACAATCGCCCACCGAATATCGAACAACATCCCCGCTTCCGCAATCCACCGGTGCCGCCTCCGGCTTTTGAAGAGTACCGCCATGGATTCCGCGAAGGATATAACGCAGCTTTGCATAACTCGCCGCCGCCGGGGTATTAAGTAGCCAACGCAGGGTCCGGAAGCCCGGGTTGAGTTGGGAGGCCTTTTTACGCCCCGTCAGCTTGTCGCCCCGGCTTCCGGCCCGATTGGCTCCACGCGAATCTTCGCGATGCGACGAGCATCCATGGCTGCCACGGTGATGCGGCGCCCATCGTAAACTACCGACTCGCCCACTTGCGGGATGTGGCCGAGTTGCACGAGCATAAATCCGGCGAGCGTCTCCACACCACCTTCGCGCGGCAAGTCCCAGTGCATTTGCGTCTCAAGGTCGCGCAGGT
>JASHVU010000300.1 GCA_030044455.1 Acidobacteriaceae bacterium
GTAGTGGCTGACGCGCACTCTGATCCGCGTTGCGATCTTTTCGGTGTACCGTTCGTACTCAAGCAGGCCCATCCTCAGATGTGCGTTCTCCATCGTCCTCTGTCTCCTTCGGAGCGCTTTCGGTCAGCTTCATCACTTTACCCGTGATAAAGAGCAGGCGGAGTTCGTTGGACCACTTCTCCCGCCGTCGGATGATCGTAAGCGTTCGATTCTCCCCAGTTGATTTGGCGGGTACTGATTGTTGAGTCTGGGCTCATGGCCAGGTCACGAAGGCGATGGGCTATAGCGGAGAAGCGTCGGATCGTGCAGCTGACGCTGGAGCCCGGGGCCAGCGTAGCGCGAGTGGCGCAGGCTGAAGGCGTGAACGCCAACCAGGTGTTTCTGTGGCGGCGAGCATATCGGAACGGAGAGCTTCGGTCGGGCGATAGTTCGTCGGCTTTGCTTCCGGTGTTGATTGGATCCGATGTAGCCAGCGCGCCGGAGATCGCGTCCGAAGCAGAGACCGCAACCGTGGAAGCAGGTCCGGTGCAGCCGTCCGGAGCGATTCACATCGAACTTCCCGGCCGGGCCATGATCAGTGTGGAGCGCGGAGCGGACCGCGCCCTGCTGCGCACCATTCTGGAGAGCCTTCAGCGGTGATCGAACTCCGGGCGGGTACGCGGATCTGGCTGGCAGCCGGAGTCACCGACATGCGGCGCGGCTTTCATGGTCTGAGCGCGAAGGTGCAGACGGTACTGGAACATCAGCCGTACTCCGGCCACGTGTTTGTCTTTCGCGGCCGGCGTGGCGACCTGGTTAAAGTGCTCTGGTTCGACGGCGATGGTCTGTGCCTGTTCGCCAAGCGTCTGGAGCGAGGACGATTCGTCTGGCCGCAGGCCCAGGAGGGTACTGTGTCTCTGTCCCGTGCGCAGTTGTCGATGTTGCTCGAAGGCATCGACTGGCGACGGCCGGAGCGCACCTTCGCGCCGCCGATGGCTGTTTAGGCGAAGCCTAATAATCACCTGTATTCATGCGGGGATTTGCGATATTTTCCACAACACTTGATGCCATACTCGGCGCATGACCGAAGCGGCGCTGGCGGATCTGGACGCGCTCGACAAGGAGACCCTGAAGGCACTGCTGATTCGCGAGCGTCGCTCGAACGCGCTTGAGATCGAGCATCTGAAGCTGGTCATCGAGAAGTTCCGGCGCATGCTGTTCGGAGTCAAGAGCGAGAAACTCAGCGGAGAACTGGAACAGCTTGAGTTTCGCCTGGAAGAGTTGGAGACCAGCGAAGCTGCCGAAGAAGCCGCACAGGAGAAGAGCGCAGAGACACAGCCTGCGAGCCGTATGCGTCGCCGTCCCCGGCGCAAGCCTCTGCCGGAAGATCTGCCGCGCGAAGTTGTAATGCACATGCCCGAACATGACAGTTGCCCCGACTGCGGTGGTGTGCTGCGCCAGTTCGGCGAAGATGTCAGCGAGCAGTTGGAACGCATCCCGGCGACTTTCAAGGTGATCCGCCACGTGCGGCCCAAGTTCGCCTGTAACCACTGCGAGCGGGTGTTTGAAGCACCTGCGCCTTCGCGGCCGATCGAACGCGGACTGGCTGGACCTGGATTGCTGGCGCATGTGCTGATGTCGAAGTACGGCCATCATCTGCCGCTCTATCGCCAGAGCGAGATCTACGGGCGCGAAGGCGTCGATCTGGACCGCTCGACGCTGGCCGGTTGGGTGGGAGCAACCAGCGAGCTGCTCGCGCCGCTCGTTGCTGCCCTGCGAGAGCACGTCATGGCCGCCGGGAAGCTGCACGCCGACGACACGCCGGTTCCGGTGCTGGCGCCCGGCAACGGCAAGACCAAGACCGGCCGCTTGTGGACGTATGTGCGGGATGACAGTCCCGCCGGCGGAGACAGTCCGCCGGCCGTCTGGTTCGCCTACTCGGAAGATCGCAAGGGCGAGCATCCACGGCAGCATCTGAAGGATTTCACGGGTGCGCTGCAAGCCGATGCTTACGCCGGCTTCCATCATCTCTACGGCGACGGCCGCATCTACGAGGTGGCGTGCTGGGCGCACGCCCGGCGCAAATTCCACGAGATTCATGCCATTCAGGCCTCGCCCACCACGACCGAAGCCCTGGCCCGCATCGCTGGCCTCTATGCGATCGAAGACGAGATCCGCGGCAAGCCTGCCGTGCTTCGGCGCGAGGTCCGCCAGTCGCGAGCTCGGCCCCTGATCGATCAACTCCACAAGTGGATGGAGAAGGCTGTGCGGCAACTGTCGCCCAAGAGCGAGACTGCCGGTGCGATCCGATACTCACTCTCGCGCTGGCGGGCACTCACGCGCTACCTCGACAACGGGCGGTTGGAGATCGACAACAACAGCGCCGAACGCGCGCTGCGCGTCGTCGCCCTGGGCAGAAAGAATTACCTGTTCGCCGGCTCCGACACAGGCGGCGAGCGTGCCGCCGCGATCTACTCGCTCATCGGATCGGCCAGACTCAACGGCCTCGACCCGGAACACTATCTCCGAACCGTGCTCGCTCGCATCGCCGAGCACCCCGTCAATCGCATCTCCGATTTGCTCCCCTGGAATCTGGCCACCGACCTTCAGACTCACACTTCCCAGGCTGCTTGACCCACCCTTGCCGTAAGTGTCCACTTAAAAACAAGTGGGCACTTCGAAGAAGCGTCGGTCAAAAGCGAAATCCATCCGGTCAAGAGGGGATCACCACACGCTTACATCGATTCCAACCCTTGCGATGGACGAACACACTGTCTAACGTGACCGCCCGCGAGGTAATTCAATATTAGTTGGCCTTCAGCCTACTTCAATAACACCCGTTCTTTCCTCAAAACAATCTGTGTTCCTTCTGAAGGATGGAGTTACTCCGCAACCGAAATATCGAGCCGATCCTTATAAAATTGTTCTCTGACTCACGGAAAGCAATGCGTAAGAGCTCGAGAGACGGTCGACGGCCAGGAATCTTCAAGCAGACCGCACCTTAATCCAGCGTAATTAAAACGGCATTCTTGCGTGCGATGACCTTCATCGCGAAGCGGAAGTCGATTGCTGTGGGTATTCAAGAAATACATCGCAAATCGAAATCGCAGATTCGAGACGCTGCGGCTGGCTGCCGCAGAATGCGCTCCGGTATTGGTAGCCATTTCGGAAAAGAGACGTGAAGACCGGATCGCCCCAGCGAATTGGTTGGATCGGGCCGGGATCAACCACTTCAACAAGAACGAGGCGCGGATGCGTAGGCAACAGGGCTTGAAAGCGCTTCTCCGTTGGATCTGCGTTGCTCCACCACCAGAACGAATACGGCAAATTCAGGTAGATGTTGTGATCGAAGTACGGCAGGATGCCCACGGCTGGGTAGGCATATCCGTGCCACTTCTCGCTTCTGACATACGTGACTGCTATCGAAGTGTTCCTGGCAACGTAAGGCTCAAGAAACTCCGCGGCTGCGCGGTCTGGAGAGAACGCACGGTAATGATCGAAGGCATACGCGTAGCCAGCCCATAGAATTTGAGTAGCGATCATCACGCCGAGGGCAACGTGGAGTGCTTTGCCGAATTGGATGGGAGCAGCTCCGGGTTCGGGCCAGGTGATCCAGAGCAAACAGATGAGAAGGGGAACGAGAAGGCCCGCATGCCACCACGTGAAGTAGGCAAACCCTGACAGTCCGGCAAAGAACAGGACCGGGAGCAGATAGAGAACTCTGCGCCGTGCAACAAACCATAGACCGACAATGACCCAGAATGCAGCGGAAAGAATTGGAGGCTGACAGACTCCCCAAATCAGCGATTGTAGAGCGGAAAGCAGGTAGTGGGGATGCTCGCCACGAACGCGTGATAGCGCGAGGTCCTGAGGAGGCCACGCCGTCCAAATGGCAAAGGCATAGAACGCCAGCACAAGTAAAGAGCTGAGCATCAGCCTGAGACGGTCCCGGCGAGTGATACCTTCGCGATCACGCATTCGTTCCGTCGTGTACACGATAGCAAGCCCGCCGGAGATTGCTGCGGCGTGAAGCGCGGTATTGGCAAGCAAACCAAGCGCGATCGCCAGGCCCAGCGGGCTTTTCTTCCACGCCATCGCCACGAGAAACAGAAGCAGCGGCACCAATACATAATTCCGCGCCACCACCGGGTATTGGAACAGAAGGAAGTAGGTAAATGGCAGGGTAAGCTTTAGGGATCGAGGAAATGGCGATTTGAACAGGAACAAAGCCATGCCGCAAACAGCAATGCCCCCCGAGATCCAGTGCATTCCAGCGTAGCTGAAGTGGATCCGGTTCATCGTCCACAACAGAAAGTGCCAAAGTCCGGGAGAGCCTTCGTAACGGATGAATCTCTGAAACAACGTGGCGAGAGGAAGACTCCGCGCCAGCTGCCACGCCTGGGCCTCATCGGCGAACGGCTCGTGGTAGGGAATCGCAAATGCAATCAGCGCGGAATAGAGAGCTAACACACACCACTCAGGCCATTGCAAACGAATCCTCGTCTGCGCGCTCCCTGTCGCTGCAATCGAATGCAATCCAGCGTGATCGCCGCTGCGGGATGAGCGGCGTCCGACTTGGGCGCCCTCCGCATCCAGTTGCATCGTTTGCTCCCGAAAACAGAATCTGCACTACTCCAGTAAGGTTACTCCCTGCCAATGTACGCGTTAGCGTTGCCGATGAGGGAGCGTATTGCCACGATTTCAAATCGTCGCCGTCTCACGCAGTGATTCAGACTCCCTGTCCGGCTTCGGAGTAGTACTGGAATTGCAGTTTGCGGCCGCTGGCATCGAATATCGGTGAACGAATGATGTGAAGTCTATGCGCAACAAAGCTGGCCGTGGTGACCAGGACTTCAAGGCCGTACTTTACACTGCGTTTAAAGTTGATCGACGATGCCTCTTCGAAATACTTGGTCGGGCACGAAATCTCGCCGATCTTGAAGCCAAACATCGCGGCCTGCGCAATCATCTGATTGTCGAAGACAAAGTCGTCGGAGTTTTCAAGCAATGGAAGCGTCAGCAGCAGGTTACGCGAAAAAGCGCGGAACCCGGTGTGATACTCAGAAAGTTTTATGCCGAGAAACAGGTTCTGGAAGGCGGTCAGGCAACGGTTGAAGACATATTTGTAAAGGGGCATTCCTCCCTTGAGCGCGCCTGCTCCAAGGATGCGCGAGGCAAGGACCATGTCGTAGATGCCGCTGGCTACCATACCGGCCATGGCGGGCACCAGTAACGGTGTGTACTGGTAATCGGGATGCACCATCACCACGATGTCGGCGCCGGCGGCGAGGGCCTCGCGGTAGCAGGTCTGCTGATTGCGCCCGTAACCGTAGTTGGCGTCGTGGATAAAAGTCTGTACGCCGAGGCTCTTTGAAAGCTGCGCGGTGCCGTCGTTGCTCGAGTCGTCAACCAGGATCTTGATGTCAACAACGTCGGTCAGCTCTGCCACCGTTTTTGCCAGAGTCTTTTCAGCGTTGTACGCCGGCATGACGACTGCCACGCGTTTGCCATTGATCATGCTTCGAGCTCCTGTGTTGCCGGCCCTCAGATTGCTGCACAACGTAAGTTAGTGCGCGCCGGCAGAGCCTGCAACCTGGCCGGGATAAGCTGTGATCGCGACCGGACTGGAATCGGGTTCGACAAGCCAGACAGTGCGATTTTGGTAGTAGTCGATCAGTTTATTATTATCAGCCGAATTGAGTTCCCGCGCCCATACGACTTTGGAATTATCGATATCCGGGCTGTTGTACACCCACTCGTTGAGGTTGTCGTGATGGGGGCCGTAGCGAACGATGGCCAGTTGAGGACCGGGAAGGCCCTCCAGCCGCGCTTCCGCTCGGGCTCGCTCCTCGCCATAGTGCTCGGGGCCAAACCAGGTGGAGTTCCACCCGCTCGTCGGCTCCTGCGGCACGCCAAGATGCAGGGGACGAGCGCAAAGTCGTAGCCCGGCAAGCAAAAGAATCACTACGGTGATGGATCGAACCAGCGTGAGCCCGACCGGCTGACGGTTTGACTTGAGAACACGCAAATGGCGCAAGCACTGCAACCCAATGGCATAAAAAACGGCAGTGAACGGCGCCACATAATGTGGGAGCAGATAGACTTCAATGGACATTCCGGCCAGCAGCACAAGACAACAAACCACCAGGAAACGGAGCCGCTTATCGAGAAACACGCGCCGGATCATGATGAGCGGGAGCAGGAGCGCAAACCCTGCATAGAAGAGAAAGGTCAGGTACACCTTCAGCAGCGTCATCAGAACAAAGCCGGCGCGCGTATGCATCTTCGCGTAGAACTCATATTCGTCGTGCGTGTAGAAGCGTCGCATCACGCTGTTGCTGTACTCCGGAATTGGCCGAGGATGCTGCCAGATATAGTAAGGCGCGACCGCGTACGTATTGCGATCGACGGTGTAGGGAAGAGTCAGAGGGTTGCCGAAGGCCTTCAAGTCATAGTAGCCCAACCACAGACCGGCACCGACAAAAACCGCGACCGGAAGGCTGGCGCGGCGAAGCAAAACCGGAACTGGCGGGCGATTGCTGCCCTTGATCACCCACCGGCCGAGCAGCACCGCAACCGGCAGGCAAAGCAGCATGCCTTCGAAGGGACGGGTAAGCATGAGGATTGCGATGCCGATGCCCATCAACAGGCCATATCGCAATCGCGCGGTCTTCATCAGCCTTGGTGCAGAACCGATAACCAGCGCTCCACCGATAGCAGCCAGCGAGCCTGCCGCATGGTAAGTGTTTGTCCAACAGGAAAAGAGCCCGAGCCGCACCACAGCGAGCAAGCCGCCAAAGAGCGCCCAGCCCGGAGGCAGCCAGGCTTGCAGCGCCCAGCACACCGCGGCGCACATCAGCGCACTGGCAATTAGCACTGCAAACCACGGATTGCCAAATAAGACCTTACCGGCTGCCAGAAGAAGCCCCTGCCCCGGAAAATACATAGACATGTACGTAGGCTTCATGGTGACGTGGATGGTCTCGAAGCTGCGCCACATCGCCGGAGTGGGATTCGTCAGCCGGCCGCTGGCAAAAGTATTGCACGCAAGAAGAAAACTGAAATCATCGGCGACGAAGGGTTTGGGAATCGGAAAGATGGGCAGGATTGCTACACGGAGTAGAATCAGCGAGAGCCCGGCAACTGTAACTGCCAGGCCTTTTCTTTTGGCTAGCGGGATGAAGGCCCGTTCAATGCGGCGGATGGATGTCAGCCCCTGATGGGGCCAGGCATAGCCCAGCGCAATGCCGATCAGCGAAATCCCCAGGTCGAGAATCAAGAAGCCATTGCCGTTGTCCGAGGCTGCAGGCGATAGCATAGGCGATTATGTGTCCTGGCGGAATCAGGCGCAGGCAGTCGTGGGCACAGCCTAGTCGTGGGCACAGCCTGATGTTCTGCGCATCGAAGTCAATGATAAGAGAGTGGGGGGAGGGTTCGCACCGTTAAATCAATTGAACCCTTCGGAACCCTCCCACGGAATCGATGTCTGTTGAATTGCTTATCTTCAGACCCTTACGCCGGGGAGGATGAACAGTCTTGCAGGGCATGAGCTCGTACGCGAGCTAGGAGGGATATTCGCGCACCACTCTCCAGGATGTGCCCAATTTATGCTAAGGTCGTGCTGACTTTGCTAAACGTGGTCACCAAAGCGGCAGCAATATTCTGTTGAAGGCTGATGGCAATAAGTGAGGCAAGGAGCACGAGCAGGCCATATTCCATAAGATCCTGACCACTCTCGTCGACTACCCACTGCCAGATTTTCACCGTCAGCCAAAGGAACTGATCGGGCATATGCGACCCCCCGAATTGGTGCCCGGCCGAAGCAGGGCGAGGGTGTTCTATTCCGGTGCTAGCTCCCGAGGCTCTGGCTAGCAACCCCCAGGAAGATCGGATCAAGCAAGCGAGACGTCTACCTGCCCCCGATGCTATTCAGTTTAACCCTTGCGGAGAGAGTATCGAAGATTACGATACTCCCCCGCCAAGGTGCTGAGGTACTGGGTGGATTCCATTTCGGTGAAACGCAAGGAACTAGGCAAGAGTTGCGCTGATGGTGCTGAACACAGTGTTGACTGCCGAGGCAACCTGCTTAATACCGGTCACGGCAACCAGGGCGATCAGAGCGACGAGCAGAGCATATTCGACGAGGTCCTGGCCTTCCTCACGGTTCATCAGGTCCTGCGCCTTAACCAACATCTTCAGAAAAAGGGTGTTCATGTGTGTTCTCTCCAGTTTTTTGAATCTCCCAGCCTCAGCCGGGGCAACCTCAATATAGCATCTGCTATGCCATTCGCAAGCAAAGTTTAAATTCATTCTATTGCATGACTTAGGAATCGTCTTCCGGTTCAATCGGGTTCCTCACTGTAAACTCCCGTTTACAGTCCAGCCCTTCTTAGAAAGTCCGGGTATACATAACACAAAGGTGTAACACCTGTCATTCCCGATAGTTATCCAGGCCTCGGCAAATTGCAAGTACAATTGCCACCATGGCATCGAGCCCGAACCTGCCCAGACCGCTGCCACACAGCGACTACGCTGACTTCGCGATTGCCCTCACCAGCGGATTAATTCTGGCTATCACAGCCATTTTCTTTATCTCGGTTCTCTTTTCGGGGAAAATAGCCGGTTCGCGTGACTTTGTCTCTTACTGGTCCACCGGTGTCCAGCTCAGGCACCATGCAGACCCTTACAACTGGGATCAAATGATGGCTCTTGAACACGCGGCGCATCTGGATGCAAAGGGCGTGCTGTTCATGCGGAATCCACCCTGGTCTCTGCCCCTGGCCTACCCTCTGGGCTTTCTTGAACTGCGCATCGGGGCATTTATATGGAACATCATCCTTCTCGGTTGCCTGCTGACTTCGGTCCATCTGGTCCGGGTCATGCATGGTTCGCCTAATAATTATGTCCACTGGCTGGGTGTGGCATTCACTCCCGCAATTATCTGCCTAATAATGGGCCAAACCGGGCTATTCACCCTTCTCGGAATGGTGTTGTTCGTTCGTTTCAATCGCACGCATCCATTTGGCGCAGGACTTGCGCTATGGCTTTGCGCGCTCAAGCCGCATCTGCTTCTGCCTTTCTTCGCGGCGTTGCTGGTCTGGATCATTGTGAGCCGAAGCTACAAGATTCTAGCGGGCATGACCTTGGCAATGGCAGTAAGCACGGCGTTGGCATGGTGGATCGATCCACAGGCGTGGGCAGGTTATATCACATTGATGCGCTCCCATCGCGTCCAATTCGAATTTGTCCCGACCCTGAGCGATGCGATCCGTTTCTGGATCCATCCGCAGTGGATTTGGTTCCAGTATGTACCCGCTGCGTTAGGCGTTGTGTGGGCGCTCATCTATTTCTGGCGTAGCCGTAATACCTGGGATTGGATGGAAAACGGCAGCCTGATTTTGCTGGTCTCGGTGGTCGTCGCTCCTTATTGTTTTCCGCCCGACCAGTGTCTGGTGATTCCCGCCCTCATGCACGGAATGTACAAGTCCCGCTCACGCGTCTTGCTTGCATTGCTTGCCCTCACCCTGCTGGCTATTGGAATTGAGAATTTCAGCGTGCGGATCGTTTCTGGCTACTATATGTGGGCTGCTCCCACATGGCTAATCTGGTATCTGCTGGCGCGCCGATGCACTGGTGCCACGGACGCAATTACCGCTCCTGCGATGTCCGAATCTTGAATGTTTCGAAACTTTGCGGCTGGCACTAGATTTGTCCGGCGGCTCGGTCAGCGAACACTGACAGCTCGATAGGAAAACGAAGGTTCTCACTATGAAACGGAGCCCGCTTCAGTCCGCCAATTCACAGCCTATCTCTGGTTCAAGGCTCGTTCTCAAACCACGTCAACGAGGGTCTGGAATGCCCATCGACAAACCACGGCGTGGCTTCTATACTGCCCGTTAATGGCAGCTCCACCTGTCATCCGTCAACAGGTCGCCTCGCGGCCAACGATGCAACTTGCGCGCTTTGCAGCGCCCGCGCTGCTATGCGTTTTCTTCGCGGCGTCGATCTGGCTATTGCACTCCATCGACCGTAAGACGCCGCTCAACGAAACCGACCTGCTGCCCCGTTGGGCAGGAACCCGACTCGCACTGCAAGGCCGGGACCCCTACTCACCGGCTCTCATCCGCCAAGCTCAGCAACCTTACAGCCGTCGCGTTACCCAGTTCTTCTATCCCGCGACTCTCGTTGTCCTTCTCGCCCCACTCGCGCGTTTTTCGCCAGAGACCGCCGGCTTGATTTTCCTGTCCCTGGTCGTTCCGTTGCTAACTCTGAGTCTCTGGATGGTCATACGCATTCTGAACCTGCCACGGGAGTTCCGGGATCGCGTCTTTGTCCTGGTCGCCACCTTTTCCAGCTGGGCTCTTCTTTGGGGTTTGCGCATGGAGCAACCAACGCTTCTGGTAGCTGCGCTCGTCTTCCTCTCCTGGTTCCTGCTCGCGAAGGGACGGCAGGTCGCTCCCGGTATTCTGCTGGCCCTCGCCACCATCAAGCCACAACTCATCCTTCCGTTGCTGCTCTGGCTGTTTGTGTGGACTCTTGCCCGTCGCCGCTGGACATTCATCGGCTCGTTCGCCTTAACGCTCGTGTTCTTGTTCCTCGCTGCGGAGCGATTCGTGCCCGGCTGGTTCCCGCGCTGGCTTGCTTCTATACAGACCTTCGACGCCACAGCTCGCCCCCTGGAGTTCGTCTTCGGTCACCTCCTGGGGCTGACGCTTACGCTTGTGCTGGCGGCGGCGACAGGAATCGCACTTTGGCGGCTGCGCCGATGCACCCTCGATTCTCCGCAATTCAGTCTTGCCATCGGTCTCTCACTGGCGGTTGCACTTTGTATCTTTCCCACGATGCCGCTCATGATCTACAACAACCTTCTGCTTTTCCCTGCTGTTCTCCTTTTGCTCTTTCAAAAGCCCCCAGGGCCGATAGGGGCTGTTGTGCGGTTCCTTGCCCTCGTGCAACTCACGCTTGACTTCGGGCTCGTTCTGGTCGCTGCTCTCGGCGAAGTGGTTTTTCGAGCAGTAAGCTTCTACTGGCCAGGCCTGGCGTTTTTGGACTTTTTGCTTCCCGTTCTTACAACCACTTTCCTGATTCTGCAGGCTACGAAGCGAAATCTGGAGGCTCCGCTTGCCGCTCCGGTGATGGCCCCTTCTTAAACTTGCATTTGCATCTCATTGAGCAGAGAAGCGTCCGGTAATTAGAATGCACTTACTCTCCATCCTTTTCAGCCAGTCGTTCTTGAGCATCCTGGTTCTCGCTTTCTCCATTTGGTGGATGCTACGGAAGCCGGAAGATAATACCAGGCCATGGCTGGTGCTCGCCCTGGTCTTGAACCTCTTCTACGGGTTTTTCTTTAACAAGTTCATGACCGGCGAAGGCAGTCTCCTGCCATGGAAATACGACCACATTCTTTTTCATCTGGATCAATCCCTGGGGATTCAATCTGCTTCAATTGCGCGACCACTGCAGGGCTTCTGGCGAGTTCCGCTCATGGTCGCATACCAGGCGATGGTCCCGATGATGATCGTCTGGTTTCTGGTAGCCAGTCGATATGGCAACCGTGGCTCAGTGGTTCTTTCTTACGCCGCCGAACTGGCGGCAGGGCCGCTCCTATATTCCGTCGTGCCTGGATGCGGCCCAATCTACACCTTCCGTGAGCAATGGCTCCATCCGCCCGTCGTGCCTGCTGACACGATTCGGCTTAGCGGCATGCCGAACGCCTTCCCTTCGCTTCATGCGGCGACTGCGCTGATCTTTGTGCTGTTTGCTCCAACGCGGCTGGCGCGGGTTTGCTCAGTGTTTTTTTTGGCCGCAACCTGTATGGCTACGCTCTCAACCGGCGAGCATTATGTAATCGATCTCGTTCCCGGCCTCGCCTTTGGAGTCTTCGCAGCCAGCGTGGGCCTGCTGAGATTTCGCCAGGCAGCCGGATTCCTGTTCATAGCGTGTTCATGGACGTTTGCCGTACGCATCTGGCATGCGTTTCTCATCGACCATCCTATGCTGGTGCGGACATGCGTGGCTCTTACGCTGATGCTTGTTGTCATTGCGATATGGAGGGAATGGCGCTCGCAGCGTGAGGCCACCACCATCGAGAATCAACGCATTGAGGCCGATGCGGCTGCAGCTCAAAAGAGATAAATGGCGCTGCAGAATTCCTACAGCGTGCTACACCACCGACTCGGACGACTCTATCGCCTCAATCACCAGCGAGTCGCCCCGCCGCGTCTGTGTCCGTTGAATCGTGCCGGCAGGCAATTCAATCACCGATTGGGCTGTGAGGCAAAAGGAAATTCGTCCGGGGCCGATTGCGCTCCTCACTTTCCTCACTCGTTTTCGACCATCAATGTAGACCAGATCGATAGGGAACCGCATGAAGAAAGTGTGCACCGACTGGCAGGGGACGATCCACAGCCCTTCGCCGGGCGCGAGCCCGTCACGATTCAGCAGGCCCTTATTCCTCGCAGGACCTGTATCCGCGACTTCGAGAGACGAAGCCAGAATCGTGCCGCGCGTAATGTTGGCGGAGTGCATACGCAGGCTTGGATCGGATGGCGGGGATGCAGCAAACAGCTTTCGCAGGTTTTCTGCGATCAAGCGAATTGCTCTCATCCCGTGCCTCAGCAAAGGTTAGCGTCTTCAGCAATAAATCACGGTTACGGGCCGTTCCCGCCACCCCCAGGAGCCCCAGTCGGAACCGAACCAGTGCCTGAACTCAGGGGACCGCCGCTTCCACCAAATTGGCTGCCCCCGCCTTCAATCAACAGAGGCTTCTCAGGCTTCATGCTGTCGATAAGCGTTTCCACCGGAACAATGGTTGGCGCTGCTGCCAGGGTATTCTCAGGCGTTTTGCCATCGGGATTGTGCATCGCAACATTCGAGTTGGGCGGCAAGAACTTGGTCGGGAAATTCAATACCGGCAACTCCTGCCCAGCTGGAATCGGCGCCACGACTTCCGGCGTAACAATAACCAGAAGTTCAGTGTTGTTCTTGGTCCTGGTCATTGACTGGAAGAGCTTGCCCAGGATCGGAATATCGCCGAGGAATGGAACCTTTTCGAAGCTTTCGGTCTCGGTGTTGTCCAACAGGCCGCCAAGAACAAAGCTTTGCCCATCGCGCAACTCGACTTCTGTATTCAACTTCCGGGTTGTAATTCCGGGCACTTCGAAACCCGAAATCTCTACCTCGTTGGTGTAGTCAAGCGCGCTTACTTCGGGCGCAACCTGCAGGCGGATCGTACCCTGAGGCATCATGGTCGGAATGAAACTCAGGCGGATTCCGTACTGTTGGAATTGAATTGTTACAGCTCCACCTACGCCCGACGAGGTACCTTGTACGACGGGATATGGAAATTGGCCCCCGGCGAGGAAGCTGGCTTCATGGCCGTTCCTCGTCAACAGGTTCGGTTCCGCCAGCGTCTCGACGAGGCCCCTGGTCTGAAGGGCCTCAATCGTTGCACCTGACTTGAGGCCTGGGAAGAGTGCCACAAGATTCAAATCATTTGAAACCGAGGCCGAACCGCCGGAGTTTCCAAAGCCGCTAGAGGAAGAGGAGGAGCCGGAGCCGGCAGTGATCGCGGGCGGAGAGTACTGTCCGGTGGAGATGCCACCGAATGCATTGCCCAGCCCAAGAGTAAAGAGGTTAATACCCAGCTGCTTTTCAAGGCTGCGATCAACAGCGAGAAATCGGACCTTGAGCAGAATCTGCGGGTCAGAGGCCGGCACGTTTACGTCCAGCAGATTCACAACCTTACTGCCGGAAGTGCCTGCAATCTGCACCGCGCGTTCTGAGTCGGTGAGATCGCTTACCGTGCCGCGCAGAAAAATGTTGTTGTTATCGAAACTTACCTTGATGGACTGACCAGGGAGCTCGGTCCTGAGTTCGCGCCGCACAGCATCCAGCGTGTCATTCGAAACTGGCGGGGGCGGGTGCACAGTGACGTTGAAGAACTCGCGGCCCCCATGAATGTCCCAGATGATCAAGCTGGTTTCGCCGGGGGTTTTGCCGTTGACCATGATCTCGGTGGGGCTTACGCCGTGAACTTCGGCAATTCCGCCAAGTCCGATGGCTACTCTCGCAATGGGTGCAGCGGTATCAACGAGTACTGTTTTACCCACGACCACCGAAAGGTCGTTTGTTGAATCCTGAGCTCCGGCAGTGGGCGCAGCTGAGGTTGAGCCTTGAGCCAAAAGACCCTGCGCAGCACACAGGACAACCCCCACAGCGCTGATGCACATAATCGTGATTGCAGACTTTGCTCTCAATGCTGTCCCTCTGAAGAACCAAAGTTCTCTTGCGATGTAGCTGACCCGTTGATGATCTCCATGGAGTAGGGCTTTGGAGCCGGCGGCTTGGGTGCCTGGCGCCTGACTACATGCACCGGAGTAGCGGGCTTCACCGTTCCAAACAACGATGGAGTGTTGGTTGCCGGAACCGGTTCTACTTTGGTGTCGAGCGGGTTCCGCAGGACCAACTGGATCCTCAACTGGCTGCTGGCCAGACTTAACGTCTGTGCCTGTTCGGGGGTCACGAGCAAGTTGACCACTTGCACTTGCACTGGCTTGCCCTCGGAGTCCTTTTGAATGTTGACGCCGGCCGAGAGCACCTCCATGTTCTGCAATAACGTTGTAGTTACAGTTCCCGCCGAAGGGGGCGCGCCAGGCGGGATGCCCGAAGCCAGAACGTCAACTCGCATGCCCGGTGTGACGAATCCAGACACACCCACAACGTCGTCAACCTTGATCGCGCAAGCCCTCATGCCTTCCGGAATGGTAGCTGCCAGTCCGCCGCCCGAACCCGCAGCCGCAAGATTGCTATCCAGAATCGGCTCGCCCTGAGCGATTTCAGAAACCACGCCTCTACCGACCAGGCTGAGGCGCTGCTGCTCGGGGACAGCCCCCTTAGGCAGCGATCCTGCAATCTTGATCACGCCGAGGTCCGCCTGACTCAGCACCGTACCCAGCTTCAAATCGGTGGCAGCGGCCACGATGGACGTCGTAGGCGCCTGTTGCTGCGTTGACATTCTGGCACCAACGATGCGATAGACACCGAATGCGCATACTCCGGCTATCACAAAAGCAACGAGAAGGATCGTAAGCAGTCTTCGATTCATTCCTTAACTGATCCGAGTTGGCGGTTTAGCCAACTCCACCTTTCTGAACCCCGATTCGATCGCCGTGCCCAGCTGAACGGCTATCGATTCGCGACTGCAACCGGGGAACACTTCGATGTCTCTCGAGCCTGTATGGGGACAGTGTCGATTCAGTATATCCTCTTCATACGAATTAATCTCAAATCGAGCTTGATTTTTTCAACGCAGGAGGTATCAAGAGAGCTATGAGCCCTAGGCTACAGAATGAGCGATGCTGAAGCAAGGGAATTCTTCAATCAATTTGACGTTCCTACGACTTTCGTTCGGCACGCATAACACCAAGGTAGAATGGCATCGAAAACATGGTGGCAGACACTTCAAATATGGGTCCTCGGAGGGTGCAAAAACCGGGCTCCGGAATGGCCGGCGGCCCAATTCAAAAAACGCTCATCTCCCCGTACCGTTGAGTTGCATGATGACCCGGAAAGCAATGGTACCAATTGCTGTTTTTTCTTAACCGGATAGTACTCATCAGCTTGTGATGAGTTAGTATTTGAGTTACCAGATAACCTCCCAGTTATGTCACCCACCTTGTCAAGGAGGGACCGGTCAGATTGTCGATGTATTCTCCAACGATCACGCTTCTCAGTGACCAGTCCAACTTCCGTCAGCCCCAGACCTCGATCCTGGCGTCGATCTTTGTCCACGGCACGATCATGGCACTTGTTTACCTTGCTTTCCTTTTTGCGCCACGGGTCGATATCCACGCAACCGTGCGCTACGATATGCGGGTGCTCGATCTGCACGTGCCTGATCCCGAGCTCCAACGTCTTCGATCAGGCGCCGACAGTTTTCCCGGCCCGCTCTCTGATCAAAAGAGCCAGGGAACGCGGGGGGATGAAGCTGCGCATCGGCCTTCACCCAGGCTCATTCCCCATACTGCAATCGGGCCGCAGACGCTGCTGCAACCTGATTTGAAGATCGCCGCTCTGCTCGATCATGAGCTCCCCCTGCCCAAGGTTGTGCTATGGTCGGCGCGCAAGGTAGAGGTGAAGAAAATCGTTGCGCCCAAGCCCCAAAAGCCACCCAGCGTCGTGGTGAAACCGCAGGTCGATATTCCCAACCAGGAAGTTAAACTGGCCGACATTCCGCTGGCTTCGACCAACAATTTGGCATTGCACTCCCTGGCGCCGGCTAGCAACACCACACCCATCGTCGTTCGGCAGCCGTCGCAACAAATCGACGTCACTCCGGTTGCTACCACGCAGACCCAGCTCGAGCCCACTCCGACCGCAATCATGTCGCTTTCCGATATCACGATGAAAGACGCGAATGTTGCCCTGCCGCCGGTGAACGAGGCGGCTCGGGGCAATGTGAATGGTTCAATGGGAGCGGCAAAGTCAAAGCCGCTGCCGGGCCCTGGAAATGTAAATGCCGCAGAGAATGCGATCGGCAACGGCAACTCCAAAACCGCCGGCATCCACCCAGGAATGGGGGCAGGCAATTCGGGAGTTCCGTTGTCGAGCGGCGGCAAGTCTCCGCAGCCGGGAGGCGGAAGTAATGGTGCCGCCAATGGGTCGGGCCAGACGGCAGGCAACGGAAGCGGTGACGACGACCGGCCGACGGCGACGAAGATAGCCCTGCCGCCAGACGGCCGTTTCGGCGCAGTGGTGACGGGCACCTCGCTCCAGGATCAGTACCCCGAAATGGGCGACGTCTGGCAAGGCCGCATGGCCTATACCGTTTACCTTCACGTTGGGCTCGCCAAAAACTGGGTCCTGCAATACTCGCTTCCGCGAACGGCCGATGCGGTCGTGGCCGGATCCGTTGGCCAGCTCGATGCTCCCTGGCCGTTTAATATCGTGCGACCCAATCTCGCTCCCGGCGCCATCGATTCCGATGCTCTGATGGTGCACGGATTCGTCAATGTAGCCGGCCGCTTTGAAGGTCTCCAGATCGTTTTCCCGCCTGCATTCCCAATGACTGACTTCGTATTGAGGTCATTGACACAATGGCAGTTCAGGCCGGCAGCCCAGAATGGCAAGCCGATCCGCACTGAGGTGCTTCTCGTCATACCCGACGAGGAAGAATAATCTCCGCAGGCACTCCGCGGTTATATAAAGAAAGGGTACGAGCCTGGCTCGTACCCTTTGCAATTCTGCGGCGATTGCTGTTTGACGAATCGTGCTCAGATGTTGAGATTGCCGTTGGGGATCAGGCGTGATGTGGTTATGCCGCCCGCGATTTTCGTGAACATGCCGGTAATGCTTGTAATAGTAGTGTTCCCCGGGTCGACCGCTCCGCATCCATTCACATTGTCAGAAAAGAAGGTCGCTGCCGATGTGGCCATGGCGCCAATTGCTGCGCAAGCCTGGTCACCCGGCCCCCAGCTAACTGCGCCGTAAGTGCCATCAGATTCAGTCAGGCTGTAAGTAGCGTCGGTCGTGCAGCTGCTCGAAGTTTCAGTGCCATATCCCATGGTGTAAACCATCGTTCCCTGCGAGGACGCGTAATGCGCCGCTTGCACAGCCTGGCCGCACTCACCCAACGCCGAAGGGTAGTTATAGGAGAGATAGCCGGTGCATGCCGTAGTTCCGCCGGCGGTGCAGCCCGAGGGACTCATCGGGTTGCTGGTTTTAGTTCCAGTTCCATTCAGCGTACCGTCTCCTGACGCCATCGTAATCTGGGCCGAGTTGCCGCCATTGGTGCAGTCGTTGGTGGTCGATGTTCCCCCTGCGGTGGCCAGGTTGGGCACGCAGGCAGTGGCGTTGCCGTCGCTGAGGATGATCATCATGTTCGCGTTGTGATCCACCAATTGCTCAGCCGCCAGACCAGCCTGCGCCTCGTAAATCACCTGCGCATAGTAGGTTCCTTCGCCGCCCGGAGCTCCCGCTCCGCAGCCGCTGATCTCGTTCCAGCCCGCCGCTTTCGCCAGATCGTCGCTGGTGTTCACGCTGGTGCCGCTCTTGTAACCGATATCCCACACCGAGGACAGATTCTGGAGCACATCGTAAGTGTCGCCGCTCGGCAGCGCCGAGGTGGTTGCTCCCGCGGTGGTACTTGTGAAGGTGTACGGCACACTGGACGGACTGCTGCCGCTGCATCCATAGTCATTCGATATCGAAGCGGATGTGGCTCCGGGAAATACGTACAGCGTCACCTGGTCGATCGGAGTGGAAGAAGTGCCGGGATCGAGCTGACCCAGGAAATAATAGATCCCCGCTTCTGCGCACTGGATCTGCTCAGTGCAATTGCTGTTCGCACCGTCGTCGGGGTCCTTCATCGACGCAGTGGTGTCGAGGATGATGGCGATGTTGTAAGGCGTGGGCGCGCCGCCCTTCATGGCCGCCGTCGCTGTGGCATGGATCGTGAAACTGGGTACGCCGAAGAGCGGACCGATCCAGGTGGGGACGCTTGCCGTTTGTTGCACCTGCATGGTGTTGTTGTACCCTCCGACACCCGACGCGGGGCTGCTCGACGTTGAGGTATCGCCCGCCGCGTCTTCGCAATCGATGAGGAAGTCCGTCGAGACCTTGGAGGAGCAACCGAATGAGACAGTGGGCGCCGCCACAGTGCCCAGGATGCCGTTGGCGTTTTTCATTGAAGTCTCGGAGCTGTAATCGTCCGCATAAGTCGTGGCTGTGGTGGTACTGGGAAGACCGGCTGCGCCCGCCAGCACTGCCGCGTTGGTCGATGCCTGAAGCAGCTCATAGGCATAGTAGCCTTTTCCCGCATCAACCGCGATTCCGGTTACTCCCAACCACGCGCTAAGAACTACGGCTGTAAAAACCAGCGCCTGGCCCTTATCCTCTTTGATTAATCGGCCCAGAACGGGGATCCGCTCGATTAGTTTCATCGTCGTCGTCCTTCTTTCGTCAATGTCTCTTCACTGAATCATGGCAGCTTGCGATGATTGCAGACTTCCCGACGGTTTGATTTTCATTCCCCAACCGCCCCAGGTCATAACCGAGAACCAATTATAGGGATAACTCACCGTGAGGACCGCGGCCTGGAATTGGGAAGCGGATGAGCCAAATTCGGTGGCCAGGGTGCTTCCGGTACAGGCAGAATAGCCGGTTCCTGTCCATGACTCACTTGTTGAAGTAACTGTGGTTCCGTTGCTCTCCAGGTAATAAACGGTAAACGTATAACTGAGGCTCGATGCGGTCCAGCCCGGCAACTGGTTACTCACGCTGGTTTCAATTGCCTGGCAGGGGCCGGTCGTATTAATAGAGGCGCCAGTCGCCACGGCCTGTACAGCGTTTGCCGTCGCAAATCCAAGTTGCTGCTGGCTATAAAGCGCCATGCCGAACGAGGCCATGCCGGTAAGAAGGACGAGCAGGATGGGAAACACCAACGCCATCTCAACCAGCTGCGAGCCTTCATCTTTGACACTCAAAAATGCCCGCAGCTTCTGCCCCGGCGTTCGCGGCCGCGCACGTACAATCTCGATAAAAGAGGTCCGCTTGTCCCCGTGGAGCAACTGCAGCATTTTGCTCATTCCCCGATTTGAGACTTTGGCTTTCATCTTCTCTTACCTACCTCCTGGCCTGGCAATACCACAAATTGGTCACCTACCTGCCGTTTCACGCGGTCTTCCATCTTGCGGCACTTCGGCTTACTTCGACCTTCTCAGTTCATCCAGGAATTTATCCAACTCTCTCCGGTCCGCGCCGTCGGTCAGAATATTGTGACCGTGGCGGAATGCTCGCGCGTCGGGCAGTACGAATTTGAGCCCAACACCATCGCTGCCCCAACGCACGGCGCGAGACTGAATCACAATCGACCGCTCTTCGGTCTTGTCATCCCCGCCAGTCGCCGTCAACGTCATCAATACCAGCGTGCCTGGATACCAGCGCTCCTCGGTAATGATGTAGATCCCCGTGGCGCTGATATCACGAATGGCGTGAGCCTGGGGTGAAGCGCCAGTCCAGTAAAACGCGGTCAAACCCTCAAACTGTTCCCGCGGCGCCTTGCGCGGATCGGGCGAAAGCCACCGCTCCAGCCATGTCTTGGGAGGGTAAGGCGATATCGCCGGCGTAGGCGGCAGTTCCGCACCCCGCCGGGCAAGCCTTGAGTCCTTTTCCCCTCGCTTTTCAGGCTCGAACAGCGTCGACTCAGTCGCCCAAAGCGGCTTCTCCTTCTCCTTGTCTTTCGTTGCAAGGGCTGGCGCGCTTCCGTTGTCGGTGCGCATGCCGGCAATCCGCTCCAGACGCCGTTCCATCTCTTCCGCGATGCACAATACCAGCTGATCGCCCGTCTGCGTCTGCGATGAATAGATCGAGTGAACAGGCAGCGCCAGCACGCTCGCCGCCTTGGGACTGGAAGAGCTGACGCGGAAGGTCGGGAAAGACTCAACCAGGTCGATGACGCGGCAATCCTCGTCCAGATAAATCAGGTCAAGAGGAGCTTGGAGCCCCGCAGCCGGGATATCGCGGAACGGCACGATCCACAGACCTTCTCCCGACTTCAGCGACACGGTAGACATCAGGTCTACGATGCCGGCGTAGGTAAGATCGGCGATCGTGATCTCCAGCCCCAAAAAACACTCTCGAGTCTGGTTGTAAGCGCAATGTGTCCGCGTCTCCATAGTTTCTACAAGCCTGGGCGCGCGCTCACGGGCTGGTGCCGGCGCCTTGAGTTCTGATCTACCCTCTTTCCCTTCCTGCCTGAAATCCACTTGTTAACCTGCCTGACGGTACCCTAAGGGTGAATTAAAGCGACACCGCTCCTGCTCCGCTGCCGATTTAGCTTATTCGGGCATTGATCGCCTGCACGGCGCGGCCCATCGGTCAGCGGATTCATCGCGGCGGCGAAAGCTTCTTCTCGTTACACCGCCTGATGCTGTCGGTTCAAACCTACTTCACGCGCGTACGGCGGCGTTGAATCAAAACAATCAAAATGATGACAACCAGTACACCGGAAACAATCCGGATTAACATTGTGGTGTCCATAGATTCCCTCTCCCTCGGCTTTTCTCGTGCTCCGGGGTTTTACTCATCCCGGTTTTCAACGCGGTTTGAAGACTTAAACCGCACCCTGATTCCTCACGCCGCGTTCGAATGGAATCAACCTCGGTGCGACACTGCCTGAAAACTCCTCTATCTGCAATCTCTGGCACTGGTTTGAGTTGATGAGAATGATAACCCTCGTATCCCAGATGCCAATTGCGCTACCTTGCTGCGGATCGCAAACCGTCTTTTGAACGTCATTTGACGATCTCGTGGTAGGAATCAATCATAATGAGCACCGCCGGCCCCAGAAGAACGACAAAAAGCGATGGAAAAATGAAAAACACGAGCGGAAAAACCAATTTGACCGAGGTCTTGGCCGCTTCTTCTTCAACCTGTTGAACGCGCTGCGTTCTCAGCGTGTCACCATGGACACGCATCGTCTTGGCTATGCTGGTTCCAAGCTGTTCCGACTGGACGAGCATTGATACCAGGTTGCGCACACTGTCCACTCCGGTACGATCAGCCATGCGCTTCCACGCATCGCCGCGAGGGCGGCCAGCACGCTGCTCCAAAACGACTACATGCAGCTCGTCAGCCAATTCCGGCTGCGCTTTCGCCAGTTCGTCTGCCGTACGCGCGGTTGCCTGGTCCAGGCTTAGTCCGGCTTCAATGCAGATCACAAGCATGTCGAGCACATCGGGAAGTCCCTTATGAATCGCTTTCTGACGCTTGGAGATCATGTGACCCAGGTAAAAGTCGGGAATCAGGAATCCGCCGCCGACGGCGATGGCACATGCCATGAACACGCTCTTGGACGCCAATCCCGTCGCGAATGCAATCGCCAAAAGCACGATCGGAAGCAGAACCTTGGCGCCATAAAGGATCTTGATCCCCTGTTCCTCGCGGATGCCGGCGCGCACCAGTCGTTGCCGCGCCACCGACACTTCGGCCTCGCTCTTGGGCAGCACCTGCTCGAAATGCTCTACCATGCCGCCCAGCGAGCTTCCTGTCTGCTGGATCGTCTCAATGAGCGAGCGCTGCTTGGGCTGGGGATTGATGACCTCGCTGATGCGCTTGATCATGGCTTCGCGATAAAAAAGCAGGAGCAGGCCGCTGCCCAGCAGCACGAAGATCACGATAAATGTGAGTACAGCAATCATACGTTTACCTCTAATAATCCAAGGTGACAATCTTGCGGATGATGAGTCCGCCTACAAAAATCATTCCGACCGCGACCCAGATAAGCTTGATACCCAAGGGTCTGTGCCACAGGATGCTCATCATATCGGGGTTGATGAAATAGAGCAGGAACGCCAATACCACCGGCAATAGTGTGAGAATCCAGCCGGTGAGCCGTCCCTGCGCGGTATGCGTCTTGACCTGCCGCTGAAGGCGGAAGCGCTCGCGGATGACGTGCGAAGTTTTGTCGAGCACCTCGGCCAAGTTGCCGCCGCTTTCTTTTTGAATCATGATCGCAGTAGCCACAATCGCCAGGTCCTGGATCGGCATGCGCTGCATCATATTGTCCAGCGCCACCTTCAATTCCAATCCGTAGTTTTGTTCCTCAAAGCATCCCCTGAACTCCATGCCCACGGGGTCGGGGCACTCGCGCGACACCAGGCCCATGGCCGCAATAAGGCTGTGACCGGCGCGCAGGGCGCTCACCATCAGGTCAAGCGCCTCGGGTAATCCCTCCTGGAATTTGAGAAAACGGCGGTTGCGCAGAAACACCACCCAACCGATTGGCGCCATCCCAATTGCGACGCCAACCAGCAGCGCAATAGGGCCGTTCTTGAACTCCATGTAGAGGCCGTAAGAAGGTACGACAAAACAAACGCCAGTAAGCGCCAGCAAGCGCCCGGCGCTCCATTTCAGGTTTGCCTGGCTGAGCAGTCTTTGCAGAAACGGCGCAATCTGAAACTGGAGAAGTTTCTTATTCAGCCACGGGATGCTGCTCATGGCCGAATCTTTGCGGATATTGAGAATCTGCTCTCGCGTGGAAGGCGCGTCGGTGGACAACGCGGAATCGAGAGTGGCAAGCACCTGCTTTGAGGTGCGGTGCGAGCCTGCCGCTACCATGGGCAATACGATCAGCGCAAACACGCCAATGAACACGAGAACAAATATGATTGGCACGGCTCCTCCTTCCAGCTAGTTGACCAGCGTTTCCCGTTCGAAAATCGTGGGCGGCAGAACAATGCCCGAAACACGCAAGCGCTCGAGGAACTTTGGCCGGATGCGGCTCGGCTGGAATACTCCAATCACCTTGCCGTCGGGCCCAATGCCCTTCTTCTGGAAGCTGAAGATCTCCTGCATGCTGATCACCGCCTCTTCCATGCCGGTGATCTCGGTAACGCTCGTCACCTTGCGCGTGCCGTCAGTCATGCGCGTTGCCTGCACAACAATCTGCACAGCGGAGGCAATCTGCTGGCGAACCGACTTCTCGTTCAGATTCAGGTTGCCCATCGCCACCATCGATTCAAGCCTCGAAATGGCGTCGCGTGGCGTGTTGGCGTGAACGGTGGTCATCGAACCTTCGTGACCGGTGTTCATCGCCTGCAGCATGTCGAAGGCCTCTTCGCCGCGAACCTCGCCGATGATGATGCGGTCCGGCCGCATACGAAGAGCATTGCTCAGCAATTGCCTCTGCCGGATCGCGCCCTGGCCCTCAATGTTGGGCGGACGGGTTTCAAGTCGCACGATGTTTTCCTGGGCCAGCCTCAATTCGGCCGCGTCTTCGATCGTCACCAGCCGCTCACTGTGCGGAATGTACTGCGAAAGTATGTTCATGAACGTGGTCTTGCCGGCGCCGGTGCCGCCCGAAACCACAATGCTGATCTTGGCTTTAACGGCGGCTGAGAGCACTTCCATCATCTCGGCCGAAATGCTTTTGAGCGCAACCAGCTGATTGGCGGCCAAAGGACCCGTGCCGAAACGGCGGATGGAGAGCGACGGCCCGTCGAGCGCAAGCGGAGGAATAATGGCATTGACACGGGATCCATCCGGCAAACGCGCGTCCACCATCGGTGAAGATTCGTCGACTCGCCGACCCACCCGCGATACGATCCGGTCAATGATCTGGAGCAGATGACGGTCGTCGCGGAACGACGTATTCACGCGCTGCAGCAGGCCGCCCTTTTCAATAAACACATGGTCCTTGTCATTGACCAGGATGTCGGAGATCTTGGGATCGCGCAGCAGTGGCTCGAGGGGCCCGAGTCCGAATACCTCATCGAGCAGATCGGCCTGGATCCGCTCCTGCTCGTCGTAGTTGAGCGGTACGCGCTGATCCGCGATGATCTCTTTTACGATACTTGACACGGCCTGGCGGGCCTGGCTGGAATTGACCCGCGACAGCTTTTCCAGATCCAGCTTCGCGATCAGCGTCCGGTGTATTTCCGCCTTATACTTCTCCAGATTCATCAATTCCATACTGCACCTTCCAACACTCTACTTGCGACCCAGGCAACGATAGATGCGGTCAGCCTTATCCGAACAGACTGAACCCCTTCTTCTTCGTAGTCGTCTGTTGCTCAGTCTGGCCAATCGCCGCTCGCGCCATTTGCTTGATGAGCCGGGAAATGGGCGAATCAGCCAGTGCCAGCGGCGTGGCGTTGATCTGCATCTTGCGTACGGCCGTGTAGTCGTTGGGGATCTTCCACTGCGCCGCGCGCGTCAATGCCTTCGTGATATGTTCTTCCGATACCCCCATCGAACGCGCTTCATAGCGATTGATAACAATTTCCAGCCGCGGGCCGCCGCCGGTGAAAAACTGCGTGATGAGACGATTGGAATTACGCAATTCCGGTATGCCGGCTTGCGTCACCAGATAGATCGTCGTCGAATCTCTCAGGATTGAAGAGCCTTCAAAACTCAATTGCGATCCCCAATCCACTACAACGTTGTCGAACTCCTGACGCGCCACGGCCAGCAGCCGATCAATATCCTCGTCCTTGGCTTCGAATTGAAGGAACTTGCCTGGAGCCGCCAGCACCCAGACTCCCGAACTATGCTTGACCAGCAGCTGATGCAGGAATGCGCCATCGAGACGGTTGGCGGCCTGCAGCGCATTGATGGTGGAGTATTCGGCCACGATTCCCAAATTGAGAGCTGCATCGCCCAGTGGCAGATCGAGGTCAACGAGCAGCGTCTTCTGATCGGGCTCCTGCGCAAGGGCCACGGCAAAGTTGCAGGCCAGAGTGGTTGCACCCGAGCCGCCCTTGGCGCCGAGAAATGTCAATAGCCTGCCGGCGACCTTTTTGACCGACTTATTGACCGGACGCCGCGCGGTGGCGCGCACCAGTGCCTCAGCCACAACATTGCGGTCAAACGGTACGGTCAGGTACTCACGGGCCCCCGCGCGCATGCAGCGCATCAACAAGTCAGAATCAGTCTTGGCGGAATAGACCATTACCGTTGCCGTCCCCGTAGCGCCAATGCTCTCCACCAGTTCCAGGGCGTATTCCGGATCCGAGTCCAGGTCGATGATGATTACGTCGTAATGCTGTTCAAGGACGCGGGCTACATCGTCCAGTCCGGGAGGATACGACGAAAACTCGCGAACATCATTTCCCGAGGTCCCGGCCAGGGCGAGCAACGCTGCTGCACGACGATCCTCATTCGGACCAATTAAGGCAATTGAAAGCGCCTCTGATCCAATCGAGTCGGGATATTGAGAACCGAAATACGGGGAAGAATCCGTTGACACCGCGCCATCGCTCCTTGCTTCTTGATTCTTTCCTTGCACGTGCTTCGATTCGTTACTCGATCCCTGCACGTGTTTCCAGCTTCGACCATTCCCGCGCGCGCCTGCCATGGTCTGCTCCTCACCCTTCAACGAACGAAAAATGAGAACAGCGTTCCGACTGCAATGGCCGGTGCGTAAGGCATCTTGCGCCGCCGGGGGTTCTCGATCGTGGCCTCTGGATCGCGAAACGTTCCACGTTTCCAACCCGCCATCAGATCTCCGGTACCTTTGAACAGGTCAAGTAAAAATCCGCCCAGTGCCGCCCAAATCATGACGATTACGCCTCCCGCCAACGCGGTAAAGATCAGGGCAAAGATCATCTGAACGGGACCTATCCAGGCCCCCACCGCGGCACAGAGCTTTACGTCACCTGCCCCCATGCCACCTAACAGAAAAAGAGCGCCAAATATGCCGATCGCAACTCCGGCTCCGGCCAGGCTCTGCCCAATGCCATGCCAGCCGAACAGCACACCCTGAACCACGATCCCGGCCAGCCAATAAGGAAAAACCAGCCAATTCGGAATGCGCCTGCTCCGTAGGTCGGTGAATGTCGCCACACTTAAGACAACCAGTGTCGGCCACCAGCCAAACGAGTGCATCCCCTGCTCCTTTTACCCCGTTACAGTCAGGGGATAAATCAGTAAGAGCAATTCGCCAACCAAATAACTTCGCCGGTATAGCTTGGGGAATCAGTACGTTACCACTAAGTGAAAACCCAACTGTACACGGCTGTTTACTCACTCTTTCCGGCTGTGGATCAACTCGTATACACGCCGGCGGCAAACCATAAACCAACTCAAGCTCATCCGCGGGAACGATGTGGCCAGCCTTGAACCGCTCTGCCGGTCTTCAAATCCCCGCTTAGCTCATACATGGATCAGCTGTATCAAATTAAAACAGATACACTATTCAGATCAACCGTTAAGATTTCATTATGGACCGCCATTGACGCATAGTCCAGTCATCGGTGGTGAAGCGAAGGCACACGCCCCCGCGCCGTCTGTCGATTTAATAACCACCCTCGGCTAGGCTGGCGGGCGAAGCCGGGATTTGAAGCAGCAATTATTGTGCCACTCTCTCACCAGTTGCCTATATGCGAAAAACATTCCTTCCACTTTTGGGTAACTACAATTATTACCTAGGTTACTCTCTTTGGTCACATTCCGGTTTTCCAATGCTCGCATTTGCGGCTATTCTGTTTCCGTCGCAATCGAATTTCAACTTCAAACCGTTCCTTCGGCTGCATAAGATGTTGACAGACAATATTTTATGACAACCTGAGATCCCATCCCTGTTCCCTCTGACTTGAAGGCGGGGATGCAACCGTAGCGGTCCGGCGATCCCGGGTTTGATGTGCAAGCACTCGGGTCGGTGGACAAATTCGCCTTAAGCCGTTGATTTTCATTGGTACTTCATCGCATTTTGGATTACCAGTGTCGGATTCTTTAGCACTAATCGGGGATTGGCAAAG
>JASHVU010000301.1 GCA_030044455.1 Acidobacteriaceae bacterium
TACCAGGTGGCCTTGATGAAAAAGGGGTGACTGGGCAAATCGGTGGCAAGGGGCACCTGCTGCGCGGCCGCGCCTGCGCAGATGAGCAGAACCGAAGGCAGGAGCTTCCTCATCCGCACCCCTCCTTGCCCAAAAAGACGCGCGGTGATTGAGATGTGCTTACCGCACAGGCGTCCTCCGGGTCCCTGAGTTGCAGGCGGCGAGGGCGCCGCCCGTTCAGCCGGTCAACCACCCCAGCGAATAGAAATCTCCGCGGGCCCCGGTCAGGAGACCGGCGCAACTCTGTGGATCGGTCTCCGCGCCCTCTAAATCCTCACCAGCTCGCGCTGAATATTGCCCGTCACCCATGCTTTTCCAGGAGCGGTCAGCATGTCAACTTCGCTGCGCACGCCAAACTCCGGCAGGTAAATCCCGGGCTCAACCGAAAAGCAGGTGTTGGGCAGAATCAGGCGCTGGTCGTGCGTCTCCAGGTTGTCGAGGTGCGCGCCCGAGCCGTGCAGATCCATCGCGATGTTGTGCCCGGTACGATGTGTGAAATACGAGCCGAAGCCGGCAGCCTCTATTACTGCGCGGGCGGCATCGTCGGCTTCAAATCCGCAGATGGGCCGCCTTTCGGCAAAGGCCGATTCAACTGCCGCAATTGCGGCGTCGCGCGCGTTGCGCACCGTCTCAAACACCAGCTGCTCGCGATCGCTTGGGCTCCGGCCCACCACGCCGGTCCACGTGATGTCGTAAAACGTTGTGTCCGGCTCATTCTTCTTGCCCCAGATATCGATGAGCAGAAAATCGCCGTCTTTGATCGGCGAGGAACGTTCCGGAGTGGGCTCGTAGTGCGAGTCGGAGCTGTTGGCATTCACGCTTACGTTGGGGCCGTTCTCCCAGGTGAGGTTATCGCGGTGCATGGCCTCAGCCAGCCATTGCATAATGTCGAACTCGTTCACCGGATTGCCGCTGCGCACGCGCCGTCCAATCTCCCGCCATCCTTCGCCGAGGATATTGTCGATGGCGATCTGTGCCTTGACGTGGCTGGCGATGGCATCCTCGCTTAGAACCGCCTCAAACTGGCTCACCATGTCGGCTGAGCTCACGATCTGCTTGCCCAGTCTGCGCAGAAACTCGACGGTACCGGCGTCGACCATCGACACATACATGATGTCGTTGTTCGGCGAGTATTGCATGGCCAGCCGCCGATACTCGTTGAGCATGGCGTCAAGGCCGGTTTCGAGTTCCTGCCAGCTTGAGTAAACACCCTTCTGTCCGGGCAGCGAATCGAGCCGCCCCTGTTCGATGCGGTGCACCAGCTTGCGCGGCTCACCCTGGGCCGGAACGAGGTAGTACCAGCGCCGGGTGACGTGAGCGTTGGGGTCGAGGCCCAGAATGCGGCCGGCGATGGGATCGCGGTGGTGATGGTCGTAGAACAGCCAGCCGTCAAAACCGGCATCGCGAATTGCCGATTGGATAGCGTCAAGATCCATAACGGTCATCATACGCGGCAGATAAGCAATTGGGCGAGGGGGAAAAAGCGGAGTTAGCAGAGCTAGCGATGTTAGCGGAGTTAGCAAGTCGGCCAGGGGGCAACAGCACCATGCTAACTTCTGACTGCAATTGTGACCTTACCGCGCGCATGGCCGGTTTCAACATGGCCGATGGCCTGGGCGACGTTATTGAGCGGGTAAGTTCGGTCGAGCACGGAACTGATCGTACCTTTCTCAAGCAGTTCGGCCAGCAGCTTCAAGTCAGCCGTGTTGACATTTGCCAGAACGCCGGTGAGCTTCTGGGTCACGAACTTCGCAATTACGGCCATCCCAAGCATCCCTTGAAGATATTCGATGGAGGATTTATCGACTGGGCCACCGCCCGATGCGACTAGGACCCCTTTGGGCTCGAGAGCAAGGCGCATTGCACCCAGCGGAAGGTTGCCGACGAGATCAAAGATCACGTCCCAGCGATCACCCGAGCGAGTAAAGTCCTCACGTGTGTAGTCGATTACGCGGTCGGCGCCGAGAGATTGCGCCAGCGCCACATTCCGCGTGCTGCATACGCCGGTGACACGCGCGCCCAGCCATTTGCCAATCTGCACGGCGAAGGTGCCCACACCTCCGGCCGCGCCGTTAATAAGGGCGCGTTGCCCGGGCTGAACCTTGCCGCTGTCGCGCAGGCCCTGAAGTGCAGTAATGCCGGCAATCGGCACCGCGGCTGCCTGTGCGAAGCTCAGGCCCTCCGGTTTAATCGCCAGCTTCGATTCCGCCACGCAGGCGTATTCGGCAAACGAACCCTTACCCATGCCGAAGACCGCATCACCGGCTTTGAACAGCGTGACGCCATCGCCAACCGACTCCACCACTCCCGCCAAATCTGCGCCGAGTTGGGGAAACTTAGGCTTGCGCAGGCCGGTAGCAATGCGGAAGGCCTTCGGCGCTCCACGCATAAAGTGCCAGTCGTAAGGATTCACCGATGCCGCGTGAACTCTGACCAGAACTTCGCCGGGAGCAGGCTGTGGCTTTTCGATTTCCGCGATTTCGAGAACTTCGGGCGGACCATAATGGCGATAGACGATTGCTTGCATCGGCTTGTCTCCTAAGGCTTACCTGGGCTAAACGGGCGGGTGGCAGCGATGCGGTCGAGTATCTCGCTTAGGTTCCCAGATTCGACATCGCTTACATCGACACCGTAGATTTCGCGGATCTTTGCAAACAGTGCCTCGTCTTTGTCATCGTTGTGGAAATGCCAAAGGCTCGTTTCGTCCGAGACGAATGCCCACGGCGACTCAAGCACACGATGCATGAAGTCCTGCGCCAGCTCAGGATGCGCATTGACACGTTCCTGAGGCGCGAATTGAATTGGAACCTTCGTACCTGGCCGGGGCATCGGCTTGCCTTTCTCAGCCAGATTCGCTTTGCGCGCATTGAATGCGGCGCGGAGATTGTTCAGCGCTTCTTCGCGCGAATCGCCGGAGCCGTCCATAGTCGCCCAATCGACGACCCTGGCAACGTAGCTGTGCAGCTTGAACCGAGGGTTATTGTCGAAAGGAGAACCCGGATCGTGCTTCTGCTTTCGGAAAAAGATCGGGTAATCCGCAAGCTGCCAGTCGTGGGTGCGAAAGGATGACGCCCACTTCCATCGGGCGAGCAGAAAGTTCCTTAGCCGGATAACGGCAATCATGCATGCTCACAGCGCGGCCAAAGCCTCAGCTTCGCTCGGGAAGAGCTGGGCGTACTTGGTGATGCCCACCATGGTAAACACCTTTGTGAAGTGGGTAGACAGGCCAAAGGCATACACTTTCTGGCCGGAGTTGGAGGCCTCAATTAGCATCTGGATGACCAGCGCGATGCCGCTCGAATTGATGTAGTCCACCTTGGTGAAGTCAAGCAGGATAAGCTTGGCGGTCGCCTTGGGCAGAGCCTGGTAGGCGCCCAGCACCGCGTCTTTCGATGTGCTGGCGATATCTCCCTCGAATCGCAGCACGGTGACATTGTGGCCGGCCGGGGTTGTCTGTTGATCGACGCGCGATTTCGTTTCGGTCTGCACTCGGGTCTAGCCTCCCTGTTTGCGTGGCTGCTCTAAGTCTAATCTGCCTTGGGGATTATTCTTGTTCCTTGTCGAGTCGGATCACCAGCCGTACATAACTGCTTTTTCCATTGGAGCCGGCCACCCATTCCGCTTCGTCGACCAACGCCTGTATAAGAAACATGCCCATGCCGCGGGGATCTTCTTCGCCGTGCATCTTGCGGTCGATGTCCGGCTTGGTGGGTTGGGTCTTCATGCCCTTGCCGTCGTCGATCACCTTAACTTCAAGTTCGTCTTCGAGGGCCGAGAGCACAACGCCCACTGAAAGTTTCTCATTCATACGGTTGCCGTGCTCGATGGCGTTAATGCAGGCTTCGGCTACAGCGGTCTTCAGATCTTCGATACGGTCTTCGCGAAAACCCATCAGCTTGGCCACGGCCGAGGCGGTGCTCATGGCCACCTTTTCAAATCCAAGGCGTGAGGGCAGACGAACTTCAACTGAGACGGCCTTCGGCGTACTCATGCCTCCATCTCCGTTTGTTGCGTACCGCGGCTTAAAGCCAATGCCGTCATGTCGTCTCCCTGCGCGCCACCCTCGGCAAAATCAGTGAGGGCGCTCCACAATGCATCGAGCATACCATCGGCATTTGACGACGGGCACCGAGAAAATTCATTTAAAAGGCGTTCCGGCCCAAACTCCTCATCCCCCCTGAATACTTCAGTGAGGCCGTCGGTATAGAAAAGCAGCCGGGCGCCAGCCGGGAATGAGCCGAGCTCTGATGAATAATGCATGCCCGGCAGCAGACCCAGCGGCGTACCCGTGGCTTTGAACTCGATCGGCGCTGTGCCGGGGACGACGAGGAATCCAGGATTGTGGCCGGCATTGACCACCTCAATGGCGCCGGTCTTGGGGTCGAGGCGCATGAAGATGGCGGTTACATAGCGGCGGCGCGCCTGTTCGCCCTCGGCCCAGTGGTGCTGGTTCATGCGCGTGGCCAGCTCGTCGAGGGGCAGACCGGTGGCCGCGATCCCGCGCAGCGCGGCGCGGAAGCTGGTAGACATAATGGCGGAAGCCAGCCCCTTACCGGCCACGTCGGCCACCACCATCAGCAGAGTACCGTTGGCCTCCTCCACGATGTCGAGGTAATCGCCTCCCACCTCGTAGCAGGTGTCTGACCTGAATGCAATCGAATAGCCGGCAATCCGCGGCAGCCGTTGCGGCAAAAGCGAGCGCTGGATATCGCGGGCCGCCTCCAGATCCTGCTGCAGGCGCGCGAATTCAAGATTGCGCTTGTGGTTGCGCGCATTCTCAAGAGCCACGGCAGCCTGCAACACCAGGCCCTCAAGGAAGTCGGCCTCATACAAAGTAAGCGATCGGCCCTCGGGCGTCGCCACCACCAATTCGGTCATGCGGTTGCCGTCGCGGTCGTTGAGAGGATAGGAGCACAAGGCCGAACCTTCCGGGGCACGGGTGGGATCCTGTCCAAAAATCAGGCTGGCATCTGGAAATGCGGCTCCGGCCATCTCCAACTCGCGTACCACGATACGCAGCACCTGCTCCAGCACTTCCTGCTCATGAATCGTGGAGTGAACCTGGCGCGACACCTCGAGCAGCGCCTGCAGCCTGAAAACCTGCTGCTGCAAATCGATCGTTTCTCCATTGCCCGCAAGTTGGGCTTCGAGCTCCATGTCGAGGATGCCTCCGTGGAATCTCAATGTAGCATGACGGGGCCGTCGGCCGGCATCACAATCGGAACCGGAACGTAGTGATGGGGAATCATTGCCAAGTTGCGTAAGAAACTGGATCGGTCCTACCGTTATGAAATGACGCGGCCCCGTACACTCCGCCTTGCATCAGGGCGCGGCTTTGGCCGCCCGGGGAGGTTCTGCCGAAAAAATCCGGGTTTTTGGTCAGGAAATACTCTAAGGTCCTGTGATCGATCTTGTTTGAAATCTGATCTGATGGCCTGAACAACTTGGTCGCAGGGCGCATCCAATGGCGGAGGCGACCTGGATGGAGCATATGTCCGAATTTCAGACACTCTCTCCGGCTCAGCGGCTGCCAGCCGCCCATCGGACCGAGGATTTCAACGAAAACGTAGAATACCGGACAGCTCGCAACGCGTTTCTTTCCGAAGAGATCGATCCGCGGCGCTTCTCGAAGTTATGAATGGATTCGAGTTCAAGAAATCCAGAATTCCTTGCGCCTTTAAGGCATCAATTTGACGATTGCATTAAACGCAGGCTGGGGCAACCGGTCGACCTTGTTCAGTCTCTAAGAGGACATCGCTTCCGAATGTTCAGAAGCTGCCAGTTTACAGAGACACCATGACCGTTAACCGGGAAAACTCGACGAAGGGGGATAAGGCAATGACGACAGAGACAATGGCGGGATCCGAAGCAAATGGGAACTTGAAGATGACCACACCCCCGATCGTGTCGCAGCAGGAGTGGGAGGCAACACGCCAGCAATTGCTGGCCAAAGAGAAGGAATTAACCCACCTCCGTGACGCGCTGGCCGCCGAACGCCGACGGATGCCGTGGATGGTGGTGGAAAAGCAGTACGAGTTCGATGGGCCCAAAGGCAGGGCAAAGCTGCTCGATTTATTCGAGGGCCGCCGGCAATTAATCGTCTATCGCGCCTTCTTCGAACCTGGTGTGTTCGGCTGGCCCGAGCACGCCTGCCGCGGCTGCTCGTTCGGCGCCGACCAGGTCGCGCATTTGTCGCATCTGAACGCCCGAAACACGACGCTCGCCTGGGCCTCGCGTGCCTCGCAGGCAGACATCGCGCGGCTTAAGGCGCGGATGGGTTGGGAGATGCCCTGGTACACCATGATCGACAGCTTCGACATGGACTTCGGCGTGGACCAATGGCATGGCCACAATGCATTCATCCGCGACGGCGACAAGGTGTTCCGCACTTACTTCATCAACAGCCGTGGCGATGAGGCAATGGGAACCACCTGGAGCTACCTCGATATGACGGCACTCGGCCGTCAAGAAACCTGGGAGAACTCACCAGAGGGTTACCCGCAGACCCAACCGTACAAGTGGTGGAACTGGCACGACAACTACGATGCCGAGGCCTCGCCCCACCCGTTATGGCTCGATATCCTCACCGATCCCGTGGGCGCCGCAGCCCGACGGCGCGAAGCAGAGGAGAAAGCCTGCAACTGCGAATGAACGCGGCATCTCCCCGCGAAGACTGTGCGGCAGCAGAGGAACCGATGACAGACATCCTGAGATAGAAACCTGGGGCGCCCAAAATCGTCGATCGTAGCGTCTTCCAGGCAGAGCTGGACGCGTTGTGGGTTCGGGAGAAAGCCCACACGCACGAAGGTGACGCCATTGCAGCCGCCCGCTGCCGCCTTCCCATGATCGAGGTGGATGGCACTGCAACGCTCATTGGCCCGCAAGGCCCGGTCACGCTTCTCGAAACTTTCGAGGGCCGTCGGCAGCTCATCGCCTACTACTTTATGTGGCGCACCGGCCGTCCCGCGCCGGAGCAATACGAGGGATGCACCCGGGTTACAGCGCAGGTCCGCGAATTGTCCTATCTACACTCTCGCGACGTCACTTACGCCACGTTTTGCCAGGGCCCGTACGAGGAAAGCGCCCGGTACTGCAACTTCATGGGCTGGGAGATGCCTTGGTACCCGGCCCCCCCCAGGACTCACTTGAGAGCCTCCTGGTTGGACACCGGATCGGCAGGATGCATCTCATCTGCTACCTGCGGCAAGGGTCTAATGTTTTCGAGACTTATTGGACCACCGCTCGCGGGGTCGATGTGATGGACAACGACTATCATTTACTCGACTTGACCGTGTACGGGCGGCAGGAGACGTGGGAAGACTCGCCTACCGGTGGGCCGCAACAGTGCACCATCACGCGGACAAAGAGCGGCTCGCCCACCTGGGAACCAGAGTGGCCGGGCGGAAGCCCCATCGCCCAGTGGCCCCGCGTTGAGGCGGGTTATTCCGACGACCTGGGAAACGGCGAGCGCTGAAAGGCGATTGCTGGAACTGCGTTTGGTGCAGTAGTCTTTTCGGTAGCTCTTGAGAGCCCGTCACACAGCGCCCGGTTCTAACCCTCGCAATCACTCCGATGGCTTCGGCATCTGCCCCCACACAATGCCGTACACCTGCTGGGTAATGTGGTAGTGAATCTTCTCGCCCCAGGCGATAGCCGCATCCTCAAGCGCCACATCCCCGCAATTGAGGAAGTACTCGGCCATTTCCTGATTGGGGAAGTGATCGAGCGCGGCTACAAGACCGCTCTCACTGTCCGGCGCGCCCAGGCTCACATAGAACCGGTACGCGCCTGCCATGATGGCAATGTCGTGTGTGCCCATGGCAGCGATGAGCGCATCATGCGGCCGGGTGTCCTTGCCCTGTTTCATCGCCAGGTCACTGAGCGCCTCGGCCGCCAGCCGGCGCGTGTTCTCGTTATCGTCGTGCAGCAGGGGAATGAGGGAGTCGATGGATGCAGGGCCCAGAGCGGCCAGTTGGTCGGGAACAGAGTCTCTAGCCACCGGACCGTTCTTCATAAATTCGATCAAGGGCGCCACGGCGCGAGGATCTCCGAATTGGCCGAGCGCGCTGAGCAACGCTTGGTACGTCATCGGCCGCACCGGGCCGGGATCGTTGGGACCCTGCAAGACTACGCCGTAGGGTTGGGGTTTTCCCGTGTAGGGCGTTGCCAGCATGGCCAGCAACGGCGGAACGGCACGCGGATCGTGGGTGTTGGCCAGAGCGCCGATGGCAGCATTTTGCAATCCTGGCTGATTCAGCAACCTGATGAGCGTGTCCACGGCCGGCGAACCGGTTTTCCCCAAGGAAATAATGGCGGCGCTGGCAACTGCGGGGACGTTTGCCTGGGCCGCTGCCGCCAGAGCAGGAACCGCACGCACGTCATGGAGCTCACCGAGTTGCTCGGATGCGGTAATGGCCATTTGCAAATCGGTGCTGTGGAGCGATTCGACCAGGAGCGCGAAAGCCCGTGGGTCCTGCACTTTGGCTAAAAGGGACATCGCCTGGTGCGAATCCACATGCGGATTCTTACCCTGCGCGAAGGCGAGCATGGCGTCGATGGCTTTGGGGTCGCGCGATGTCGCCAGGGTGTTAACCGCGCTCCAACTCACGCTTGCGTCGGGGTCCTGCGCAAGCGCGATGAGCGCTTGCGCGACTTGCGGATCGCTGGCCTGGCCGGGCCTGAGATAGATTGAAGTCGCATTTTTGACGCTGGGATCGGGATCGCGCAATGCCGCAATTGCTACCTGGATGCTTTCAGCGGTCGGTAACTCACCACTGGCCCGCAGAGCCATGGCGCGAGTTGTCGGATCGGGATCTTTGAGAGCCGCGCGCAATGCGTCGAAAAAATTGGGCGCCTTCAAAGTCTCGAGCCCGAGCAGCGCGAGTTGCCGCACTCCGGCGTCCCGGTCATTAAGGGCTGCGGTAAGAGCCGGAATGGCGCGCGCATCGTGCGTGAGCATCAACGCTTCAATCGCGTTGCCGCGGACCGATAAGTCGTCGCTCTCAACAGCCGCAAGCAACGGCTCAACCGCGGGGGAGCCAAACTGGGCAAGCACGGGGGGCGTCGCCGGAATTCTCGACATGCTGGCCACAAGAGGCGCTATGGCGCGGAAGTCATGACTCCTGCTTAGCGCCATCACCGCCGATGTACTCACGGTTTCGTTGGGATCGTTGAGCAAAGATATGAGGGCATCGACCGCCGCAGGGCTCTTCACCGAGCCCAGGCCCAAGGCGGCGAAGGCGCGCACCTGGGGGTCGGAGTCGCCGAGAGCCTCGATCATCGGCTCGGTCGAGCGCGGGTCGCCGAATTTGGCCAGTGCGTCTGCCGCATAACGGCGCAGCTCGACATTCGGGCTCTTCAGCCTAGCGATTTGCAGGGTGACATTGTCAGGGGTATTTTGCGCCGTCAGGGCGCCCGCAGAGGCAAAAGCAGCCAGTAAAAGAATCGTAAGGGATTCATAAACCCCTCGGTGCGCCAGAACGAAGATACGCAAGAGGTTCATAGGGCCGAGATTACCACTAATCACCTTTTGTGACTGTCGTTTTTCGCGTTTTCGTCCGCTCCGCTTCCGCCTGGAGTATGCTGTTTTCACTAGACCGGATTAGGAAAATGCGTAAGTAATTCAAGAGCGTGCAAGAGTTCAGTTTCGTCGATGAAAACTGACCTTCGCAGCATTGACTCGCATTGCGCCATCTCCTAATCCGGTGTATCCGCTACAAGGGAGGGCGGTCTCAAATGGACCTGATGAGCCTTGCCATGAAGTATGGCTGGATTTTGGGAGCCATCGTCCTTGTCATTCTTCTCCATAAGGTGCTTCTGCGGTATCTCTTTGGGACGGTAATTGTCTCGAAAGACCAGATCGGCATCGTGAACAAGAAGTGGGTGCTGGTGGGAAGTCATCGCACCCTGCCCGACGGCGCCATCGTGGCGCTGAACGGAGAAGCCGGCCTGCAGGCTGACACGCTGGCCCCGGGGATCCACTTCGGACTGTGGGCGTGGCAGTACGCGGTAACGCTGGCACCGTTTACCACCATCGACAAGAGCCAGATCGGCATTGTGGAGGCGCGCGACGGCAGGCCGCTCTCAAAAGGACGCGTGCTGGCCAGGGCCGTCGAGTGCAACTCGTTCCAGGACACGCGGCAGTTTATTGCCAGCGGCGGCGAGCGCGGGCCGCAGATCTCGGTGATTCCCCCGGGAACCTACCGCATCAACACGGCCATGTTTACCGTGCTGCCGGCCGAGGTGCTGGAGATTCCTGACAACTCGGTGGGAATTGTGACCACCAAAGACGGCACCCCATTGCCGACCGGCGAGATCGCCGGCAAGGAGACACCCGGCCACAACCTCTTCCAGGATGGCGAGGTCTTTATCCAAAACGGCGGCTACAAGGGATTGCAGGAACAGGTCATCCTGGCCGGACGCTACTTCATCAATCCGCGCTTCGCCACGGTTGAGATCAAGCCGATGACGGAAGTTCCAATCGCGAACGTGGGAGTAGTGATTGCCTATGTGGGCGCGGAGGGCGTTGACCAGAGCGGCGACGCATTCAAGCACGGCAACCTGGTGAAGAAGGGCCAGAAAGGGGTGTGGGTCGATCCGCTCGATCCCGGCAAGTACGCCATCAACCCTTACACTCACAAGGTTGAGATTGTGCCCACAGCCAACATCGTGTTGAACTGGGCCACCGGCAAGAGCGAGGCGCACAAGCTGGACGAGCGGCTATCGACCATCACGGTGCGCTCGAGCGACGGTTTTACGTTCAATCTCGACGTGAGCCAGATCATCCACATACCGCGCAACGATGCGCCCAAGGTGATTGCGCGTTTTGGCACCATGGCCAACCTGGTAACGCAGGTGCTCGAGCCAACCATCGGAAACTACTTCCGCAACGCGGCGCAGACTTCAGATGTGATCGAGTTCCTGAAGAAGCGCAGTGAGCGGCAGGCTGAAGCCAAGACGGCAATTTCAGCGGCCCTGGTTGAGTACAACGTGAATGCAATCGACACGCTGATCGGCGACATTACTCCGCCCGAAGCGCTGATGAAGACGCTGACCGACCGCAAGATTGCCGAGCAGGAGCAGGTGACCTACAAAACGCAGCAGCTTGCCGAAGAGACGCGCAAGGATCTGCAACAGGCGAGGGCGATGGCCGATACTCAGGCCCGCGTGGTTGACGCGGAACGGAGCGTTTCCATTGCCGACTTTGCGGCGCAGGCGGTAGTGAAGCAGGCGCAGGGCGCAGGCCAGTCGAAGACCATCACTGCCGAAGCTGACGCGCGCGTGAAGACGATCAACGCCGATGCCGATGCGCGCGTGAAAACCGTAAACGCAGACGCCGACGCGAAGGTGGTGATCATGGTGGGTAACGCCGACGCGGAGAAGGCACGCGCTGTAGGTACGGCTGAAGCCGACGTGATCAAGATGAAGATTGCGTCGATGGAGTCGGGCAACTACGCGGCGGTGCAGATTGCGCAGGCGCTGGCCACCAACCACATCAAGCTGGTGCCCGACATCCAGGCAGGCGGAAGCGGCGCCGACTCGGGCAGCCTGATCAATGTGCTGCTGGCCAAGATGCTGCAGGGCGGAAACGGCAACGGCACGACGAACGGCACCGGCGCAGGGAGCCCAGCCGCCGACGGGCAGAAGTCGTAATACTTTTCGTTGCTGCACAAAGGTTCGGCGCCGGAGGGACAAATTCCGGCGCCGAAGTTTTATGCGCGTGGCCGCAGAAGCGGGTCAACCCTGCGCCGCCAGACGAATGTCGG
>JASHVU010000302.1 GCA_030044455.1 Acidobacteriaceae bacterium
TCCCGCAACCCGGCGACCACGTCTGCGGTTTCGACTGCCTTCACGTGAGACTGCAACTTCGGCCAGGACGCGAATCCACATTCGCTCGCAATCGCCAGTTGCGCATCCGCAAGAGCGAACGGCAATGCGGCAACCTGTTCTTCCGTCAGTTTTCTCCAGCGCGAATGACTTTCGCGAATGCGGGTCAAGGCGAGGGGGTCGGCCGCCTGCTGGCCTTTCAATAATGCTTTGGCTTGTTTCCTGAGTTGTTCGAGACTGGGATTCGGCGGAAGCTGCTGCGGCATGAAAATCTCCTTTCCGTTCGTGGCCTGTGTCCGCACCGCAGGCAGAAAGAAGATTCGCAACTTGTGGTCTTGCCAATCTGTGAGGGTGGGCTTAGCCCTTTCCGCGGACCGGATGCGCCCCTGGCGCCGAAATCCACGCTAATTCCTCACTCGTGACAAAGTCAACGTCAACCGCCCGGGCCGTCGCGTCGAGAGGGGAAGTCAAGCGACCGGATAAGCGCTCACCCAGCCTTTTTCACTTCGGCAATGAGCTGCTGAAACGCCGCATCGGAGCGAAGAGCTTGAAACGCTGGGTCCTGCTCCACGTAAATCATCCAGCCTTCGTGATCGTGTAAGGCGCTCTCAAGGACGGCGAGCGCCGCAGTGTTATCTCCAAGAGCGGCCAGGCACCGCGCGCCGTCCACTTTGCTGCCAACGTAGTAAGCGGTGTCGTTAATTGTGCCGCAGGCGCGCAGCGCAGCCGCATAACCCTTGGTGTGGTAGACATCGAGGATTTCCTGCTGCATCTTGGCGTCGTTGAGGCCGCGAAGGACCCACTCGAACTGCTCTGCGCCATGGGTCTGATCGCCCATCGCCGCGTAGACGTACCAGAGCTTGTAATGAGCGGGCAGAAAATTGGGATTCTCAGCGATGACTTGCTGCATCAGTTGCACCGCCTGGGGAAAACGCTCTTCGTACTCATAGAGCCAGGCCTGGTTGGCGCGCAGAATGGGCGACCGCGGATCGACATCGAGCGCATCTTGCATTTGCTGCTCGGCTTCGTCGAAACGTCCCGCGGTCATAAGCATCTGTTCATACCAGTGATGGGCATTCACATTATTGGGCTCAAGAGCGATGGCCCTGCGGAATTCCGTCTCCGCCGCAGCCTGATTCCATTGGTAGTACCAGGTCGAAAATCCCAGCGCTGCGTGCGCCTCGGCCAGCGAAGGGTCGAGTGAGATCGCCTGCTCGGCGGCGGCCCAGGCCTGGCTGCGTGCGGTTCCGGGGTCCATCCAACTGTATTGCCCCATTAGGTTGTAGGTATCGGCGAGCTGCGCATAAGCCTCGGCATATTTGGGATCGATGGCCACGGCGCTCGAGAAGCTCTCAATTGCCTGTTCGAATCCGCTCTTGGACCGTTGCGACAAAAAGTACAACCCCTTTAGATAGGCGTCGTGAGCCTCAAACTTACCCGGCCGGTACCTGGTCTGCTGCAGCGTGGGCACATGCAGTGAAAGCGCGTGACCCACTGAATCCGCCGTGCTGGACTCAAACTCGAACTGGTCGCTGAGGTCCCCCTTGTATACGTCGGCCCACACGCGTGATTGATCGTCGATGCGGATCAGTTGCGCCGAAACACGCACCGCGTCCCCCTGTTGCTCAAGACTGCCTTCAACCAGGTACTGAACCTTGAGTTCGCGGCCAATTTGCGCCAGCGACTTGCTGGTGTTGGCGTACGTGCGAGCCGATGCCGGCGCAATCACCCGCAGCCGGCCCGGAGCAAGCGCCCCCAGCCGGGCGATCAATTCCTCGGTAATGCCGTTGCAAATGTAATCGCGAGAGACGTCGCCGGTGCTGTTGACGAAAGGCATGACCGCGATGGAGATGACGGGCATGTGGGTGTCGTGCCAGTGCACGGCGAAGAAGACCGCACCGGTCAGCAGGACGCACGCCAGAGCGGCGCCAATAATCGCTTTAAACGACGGCCTGTGGGGTAGGTGGACGGACGGCGGAGGCTCAATCGGAGGGGGCGCTGCCGGCTCAGCGGGAACGACCCCGGTGAGCAGGGGCTCGACTACTTCCGAGACCAATTCCACTTTGGCCACGAAGCGGTAACCGCGGCCGCGGACAGTCTCAATGTAACGAGGCGACTGCGAGTCGTCGTCCAGCGCCTCGCGCAGCTTGCTCATGGCCGCGTTCAGTCCGTCCTCAAAGTCGACAAAGGTGTCGTTCGGCCAAAGGTGTTCGTGCAACTCCTTGCGGCCAACCAGCTCACCCCGGCGCTCAGCCAGAACCAGCAAAAGATTGCGCGGCTTCTCCTGCAATCGTATGGGCCTGCCATTCTTGCTCAAGTCTCCGGAATGAAGATCGAGAGAAAACGGCCCGAAGCGGGCCTGAGCCCGCATAAATGAAGGAGAAGTTACCATAGCCAGTGAATTTGACCGACGGGGCCCGATAGACGGCTATATCGTAAGGATCTTGAGTAGCAATACGATACCACAACTCGGACTTGAAGAGTGTAAAATCGTTGATTACTTTATTAAAATCAAATAGTTAAGACTTCAGGTAAAAATCAGACAGAATTAAGGTAGCGTCCATTGACCAAGTCAGTTGGGGGCTCGTACCTTGCAGACATCTGGGAGCGGTGATTCAGTAATCAAGACTGTTTCCGTTCCCCAGGAGATTTCCCCAAATGCGGCAAATGTTAAAAGTACAACCTGTGAGGGTCCCATTTCGCTTGACCGGATTGTCGGTTTTGGCCTTTGGCATGGTTTTCGTATTGTTTCTGGGCCTTCCCTCTGCGCATGCGCAGACGCCGATTGGAACGGCTGAGTCCTGCTTCGAAGCGGGACCGGATCATGTTCCAGTCTTCACAGTAACCCCGGTACCGCCGGTGCGGCCCGGGTTTCAAGCACAGTCACCTATGCAGTTTCCCGTCGTAGCTTCGGCAACCGCCGCAAGGCTGATGCCTGCGAGCTTCACACCGATCAAAGCTCAGCCCACACACGTGCTGAATGCAGCGAGCAAAGGTCGCTGGATACCGACGTTGAGGAAATCGCCTGAATTCCTTGTGTCGGGGCGATAGAACTGGCTACGAAAATATGCGGCTTCCCCCGGGGCCGCATGCGGGTTTGTATCCCGCTACCTGACAGCTCAGCAGCCGGCCTTCATCTCAGAGGCAAAGTTGAGCTGCAAGTGGTCGCCGGAGGCGGTTCCGGGTTATTAACGATTCGTTCGCCCGCTTGGTTCGCGGTGCTCTCGCCAAACTGGTCAATAAAACGAGACTTCGGGTAGTGGTTCAGTTTGAAGGGTGCGGGCTTCAGCCAGCATCTTAATTGAGCAAAATGATCGTGGCTTTAACCCATGAGGCAGGCTTTTTCAAACTGACCTGCCACCAGACTCCAATTGCGTGAACCTCTGCAAACCGTTTCGAGCCCCTCAATTCGCATAAATGCGCACGTACTGCACCTGCATGGTCGAGGGAAAGACCGTGGTCGAGTCTACGTTTCCCGGCCAGTCTCCTCCCACTGCAAGGTTTAATAAGATGAACTCCGGGCCTGAGTCAAAAGGCCATGGAGTAGGCGACCAGGTCGAGTCGGTCGACTTGTAGGTCGCGTAGATATTGGATGGGCTGTCCACGTAGTACTGGATCTCTCCTTTTGTCCAGATCATGCCGTAGGTGTGCGTCGCCGCCGCGGAAAACCCATTCGTTGTGTAGCGCTCGGAGCCGCTTTCCTCACTACTGGAGCTGGCGCCGCCGTGCACCGAGCCGGCAATCCAGTCATAACCTGGAGCCGCACCCGTCCCTGGGCCGCCAAACGGCGTATTGCTGCCGTCGATGTGCTCCATAATGTCGAGTTCGCCGCATGCAGGCCAGTTGATCGTGGCGATACTGTTGCCCAGCATCCAGAACGCGGGCCACATGCCCTGCGACTCCGGCAGCGTCATCTGCGCCTCGATGCGGCCATATTGGAAGCTGAACAGCCCCTGCGATTTGAGCCGCGCCGACGTGTAGACAGCGATGGTCGGGCTCTCCGCGACGATGTTCAGGCCGCCCCCGGGAGCGATGAATGCATTGGGACTCTGGGGGTTGCAGGGGCTGGTCGTCGAACCCCACGCGCAATAGGTCTCCTGCTCATTATTCCCGCAGCACTGATACCCGGTGTCGTAGGTCCATATTGCCGGGTTCGGTTCTGCGTTCGAACTGCCGGAGTTTGCGAATTCGTCGCTCCACACCAGTGTGCCCGACGCAATATTGGCCGAGAACGCCTGCGTGGTAACGCTGCTGTTGGTGTCGCCGGAGGCCGTGGCGATCGCATTGACCGTAAGGTTAGATGCTACGAGGAACGGAGCAATGTACTGCGTGGATGACATGGTCGGCGTCGAACCGTCGATGGTGTAGTAAATCGTCGCACCTGAAGTGGCGCTGGCCAGCGACACGATGACTGCGCCGTTCTGCGCTCCGTTGCTGGTTGAGGTCGAAATGGTTGGCGCCGCCGCCTGCGGAGTCGTGGTCCCAGTGCCTGTTCCCGTGGAACCATTACCGCTGCCACAACCGGCCACTAGAAAAGTCAGGGCAAGCACAAACCGCAAACGATAATCATAGAAGGATGACATACAAACAAATCTCCTCGACCCGAAACATTAGAACGCTGCTAGCTGAACCGTCAACTGGCTTCAAATGCTGCGAGCCGTAGTGGGCCGGGCGGATCTCGGCGCGAGTCAGAACTAATATGCCGGATCAATAAGATAGGATGTGTCATGCAAATTCGATCGTACGGTCTTATCGTGAAAAGGGCGATGCTATCTGCAACCGCAGTGGCGCTGCTTGCCTCCGCCGCGGCGCTCAACGCCCAGGCCGCCCAAACTGCGCCAGCGGGTACAAACCCGGCCGACCAGAAACCGCCGCAAGCCAAGCCCAAGCCTCCCATACGACCGATCGACATGGCCCCGACTTACCCCACGCGATTCGACTTTTTGCGCGGCGCGTACGGTCCTTTCAGAGCGAACAACGATCTGCTCTACTACCACCTCGATGTTCGGGTCGATCCGGCCAAGGGATTTATCGGCGGCAAAAACACGGTGCGGTTCCGCATGCTCAAGGATTCGACGCGCATCCAGCTCGACCTGAGCGAGAAGCTGAACATCGACAAGATCCTGTTCAAAGGCACGCCGCTCAAATACCAGCGCGACACGGGCGCCGTGTTCATCGACTTTCCTGAAACGCTGCACTCCGGCCAGGTGTACGAGATCGAGTTCTATTACTCAGGGAATCCTCCCGCGGAGGGCCGGTTCGGCTGCATCACGTTCAAGAAAGACACCTCAGGCCACGACTGGGTCAATACCGCCTGCGAGGGTGAAGGCGCAAGCGTGTGGTGGCCCAACAAAGA
>JASHVU010000303.1 GCA_030044455.1 Acidobacteriaceae bacterium
TCTTTCTCAGGCAGCGGGAGCGGATCCCAGCGCAATTGGTTGGGCGTAGTGGGAGTTTCGTTGAACGGGCCGCTGCGAATGAAGCCGAGCGGAGCTTCTTCGTAAGGGCGATGCGTGACCGAGGGGCGGATGCGATAGGTCCAGGTGCGACGGTTGACGGCGCGAGGGGCGGTGAAGGGTGTGCCGCTGAATTGCTCGGTGTAAAGGCCAAGCGGATGAAGCTGCGGCGCATTCTGCCCTTCGGGCAGCGCCCCCGCGACGGCTTCAGTGGCGAACTCGTTGCCGAAACCGGATTGATAGGCGGATTCTTGAGTCACAATTGCACCTCATTACAGGCGACCCTGCATGGCGCGGCGCTCGGTCTCATGCATGGCGTCGAAAATCTGGTCGAAACTGGAAACGGCGAAGAGCAGCTTGTGCAGCTCATCTACTTTGACGGGCGTGTCCAGCACTTCGTCGAGCTTGAAGTCGTGAATGGCGCAGTTGCCCGAGCAGACGTTCAGGCACTCGCCGTGCGAACTGATGAGGCCGCTGCCGTAGACCTTGATTTCGCTGTTCTGGCGGATGACGCCGAACTCCACGGTATACCAGAAGAGGCGGCCGAGTTTCTCGATGGCGGCGGCGTCTTCTTTAGCGGCGCAGAAGCGCCCATAGTGCTCAAGAAAGCCGGCAAAGACCTTGTGCGCATGCATGGGGACGTGGCCAAAGACATCGTGAAAGATGTCGGGCTCAGGAGTGTATTCAAGCGAGTCGCGGCTGCGCAGCCAGGTTGTGGTAGGAAACGCTCGCATGGAGAGCATTTCAAAGAACGCGGGTGCAGGAAGAAAGCCGCTGACGGGCGTTGAACTCCACCCGGTGCGCGGGCCGAGGCGTGCGCTGATGGCGGCAAGATTGGGCAGACGGTCGCGCTCCAGGCCGATGATTTCGAAGCCATCGAGATATTCGCGCGCAGCGTGCTTTTCTAGTTCGGGCATGCAGCGGCCGACCAACTCGGTCCACACCGCGTGCTGCTCAGCGGTGTAAGCAGCGTAATCCTGTTCGATGATGTAGGGCGCAGCGGCGGAGAAAGTAACAGTGTGCATTCGGACTCCAATGGCTTACAAATTGCCGCGCAATTGTTGCTCGCGTTCAATGGCTTCAAACAGCGCCTTGAAGTTGCCCTTTCCGAAACTGCGGCTGCCTTTGCGCTGGATGATTTCGAAAAAAAGTGTGGGCCGGTCTTCGACGGGGCGCGTGAAGATTTGCAGCATGTAACCCTGGTCGTCGCGGTCAACAAGGATTCCGAGCTCTTCGAGCTCGGAAATAGGCTCGTCAATCTTTCCCACGCGCTGCTGCAAGTCGCTGTAGTAAGTGTGCGGTACGCGCAGGAATTCGACACCCTGCTCGCGCAGCTTGCTCACGGTCGAAAGAATGTCGTGTGTGGCGAGCGCGATGTGCTGTACGCCGGGGCCGGGGAAGAATTCGAGGAACTCTTCAATCTGCGATTTCTTTTTTCCTTCAGCCGGTTCGTTGATGGGGAATTTGACGTAGCCGTTGCCGTTGGCCATCACCTTCGACATAAGCGCCGAGTACTCGGTGGAGATGTCGTTGTCATCGAAGTGCTGGTAGAGCGAGAAGCCCATGACGCGGGCGTAGAAATCGACCCACTCGTTCATCTGGTTCCAGCCCACGTTGCCCACCATGTGGTCGATGTGGAGCAGACCGACGGGACGTGCGACGGGATCGCTCGTGACGGCGCGATAGCCGGGTAGGAACGGTCCCGAGTAGTTTCTGCGCTCGACGAAAGTATGAATCGTATCGCCGTAAGCCGCGATGCCGGCAATGACGGCCGTGCCGTGTTCATCGCTGATTTCGTAAGGCTCGGCAACACTCACGGCGCCGCGCTTTGTGGTCTCGAGCCAGGCCTGGCGTGCGTCGTCGACCCACAATGCGATGGAGTGGACGGCGTCACCATGGAGATGGATGTATTTGGCGATAAGGTGCGAACTGCGCATCGGCGTGGTGAGCACGAAGCGGACTTTGCCCTGCTGAAGAACGTAGGAGGCGCGATCGCGCTGGCCGGTCTCGGGTCCCGCATAGGCCACCAGCGACATGCCGAAGGCAGTGCGATAGAAGTACGCGGCCTGGCGCGCGTTGCCCACGTAGAACTCCACGTGGTCAGTGCCTTTTAGGGGAAGAAAATCGGTGGTTTGTTCGGCGTGTTCGTATTGCTCGGGGTGTTCCAAGGCGGCGGCTGGAGAATGCGCCGTAAAGGCGTGCGGGGAAGCATTCATGCCAATTCCTCCTGTGCCAGAGTGCCTTAAAAAAGAGGGGAGGCAGCACTGAAGCACGACCAATCAGCAATGCTAGAAGGATAGGATGCAGGTAGCGGACAGAGAAGGGGGATTGAAAAGATCGAGACAGGTCTTGCCTAATGGAGTTAAGCTCAACGACGGCGGAGCTTAACGAACTATTGTTGTAATAGCCATTGGCGAAAAGCATCCCGCAAGGGCTAAAGCCCAGACATTTTGATGGCTTTTGTCGGCACGGCTAAAGCCGTGCCCTTTCAAAACGGTGCGAAAATCGGCGCGGCTTCAGTCGTGCTCAACCAAGGCGGATTATGACTCACAGGACAGTTCCCGGCGAAATACATCTGGACGCGATTGCGTGGAAGATTCTGGAGCACCTGCAGCGGGATGCGCGCATGCCGTTTGCGGAACTGGGGCGTAAGGTGGGGCTTTCGACGCCCGCCGTCGCTGAGCGCGTGCGGCGTTTGCAGGATGCAGGCGTGATCACCGGCTACCACGCCGCGGTTGATCTGGCGAAACTCGGCGTGCCGATTCGCGTGCTGGTGCGGCTGACGATTCATGGGGGTGACTTGATGGTGAGCCGCGCGGTGACGGCGATCAAGGA
>JASHVU010000304.1 GCA_030044455.1 Acidobacteriaceae bacterium
GTGACGTTCATGCAGAAGTACTGTCCGTAGATCTGGTAAACATACGCGTGCCCGGGCGGGCCAAAGATCACCTGGTTCCGCGCCGTGGGTCCGCGATGAGAGTGTGCGGCCGGGTCGGGCGGATGATTGTGCGGCCCCAGATACGCCTCAACCTCGACGATTCTCCCTGATACGGGCTCTCGCCCTTTAACATTTCGGACAAGTATTTTGCCGAGCAAACGCGGCGACACCAGCTCGGGAGGCTCTTCGAAGAAAGCGCGTTTCAGCAGTTTGCCGGGAGGGGACGCGTTCATCACGGATGAAGTGTAGCAAAGGGATGGCCGCTCGCCATCCTGCCTCTATTATTCCGTCACGCCGTCGTTAACCTGCGCACAGTCCATGCGCAGCGTGCCGCTATCGTTGAAGACCAGCCCGTAGAAGCGATAGACGCCGCCAGCCGCGATGGAACCGCTGTTGAGCATCTGAGTGTTGCTATCGGCGTAGACAACCACGGTGCCGGGATTCGACTCTGCGGGCTGGCCAGGATGCCCTGCCAGTTGGGTGAAAAGATCGTAAGGAGCCAGCGTGACAGTATAGGCGGTAAAGTTGCCGCTCGCAGAAATCGCGCTCACTGTGCCATTGATGACTTGGGGCATGAGCGTCATTGTGGCCACAGGGAGCGGAAGAGGCGGAACGCCATCCACACCAGGCGCGTTGGATATAGCCAGGATGTTTTGGCCGGCAAGGGTGCTCGCCGCGTTGAAGTTGGCGGAGAAGGGAAGGTTCACGAGATTTGTAAACTGACCCGAGATCTGCGAGGTGGCATTCGCATAGGCGAATTGATCGTCATATACCGTGAGCTCGCCCACAATTTGGTCGGTAAACCCGTCAACGGCGGGTGTGGATTGAGAAGCGACCGGCCATATCACCTGGCCGACCGACAAACTTAGGTTCGTCGCGTCGGTGTCGTAAACCGCGACCCGCGTAGCCAGCAATGTTCCATCTTGCTTGAGCGCAACGTCCATGTCCACAGGCATACCGGTGCTTAGAGCAGAGGCGCTGCCTATCCCCTGAAATACAGTGCTGCCATTGGTGTTCACCTGCCAGGTGGGAGGACTGCTGTTGAAGTAACCAGTGGGAGCAGTCACCGTGAATTGGGTTCCTGTCGCGTCGACAGAGGCGATTGTTCCTTCAACTCCAAGCGCCTTGCCGTTGGCGCTGTTTGCAGGCTGGGCTGCGATCACCAATGGAGTGAGGTTGAAAACCGGCGAAACTGGAACCGAGAGATTCTGTATGCAGCCACCCGAGAAGGGCGCCGACTCGGAAACCTGCAAATTCAAAACCAGCCCCATCGCTGTTCCAGTGACCGTTATCGGCTCGGGAAGGTTTACAGTCACCGTGGGCGTACCGGGTCCATTCATTGCGCCGTCGATCAGAATCCCGTTTGAGGCCGACTGCAGGCCGATGCACACTGGAAAGGCCCCAGCGTAAGTTGCGGTAGCGGAGACGTAAATGTCCTGAGGAATGCTTTGGGTCGCCAGCGGCTCAATGTTGCCGTTCAGATGGATGAACTCGGCGCTCACCGGCGCAGAGAGCAGCGTCACGGTTTTCCCCGACTGGCTGGTGAGCGTCATGCTCTTCAGCGTTAGGGGAAACTCAACCAGTTGAGCGTTCGCAGTGCTCGAGGCAACAACCACGACATTGGTGTTCCCACTCAAAGTGGGGCCGGTTCCACCACTCTTGCCTCCACAACCAGTGACCAGGGCTGTAACCAGCAGAACGGCGGATAAGGCTGGAAATAGGGAAGAACAAGAACGGCAGAGTCGGAGAATTTGCCCCGACTTCGACATAAGTACTTACCTCCGTAGAGCATTCAAGCGGGGACACCTTATTCCGTGCGCCCTAATCCTAGCACATGTCGAGCGGCTTGAATGGAGGATGGTCGCTCCCTCCCTACCCTGAGAAACAAAGATCCGGCGAGGGTGGGGCACCCAATGTACGGGCGGTGACGCCCGTACGACAACCGGGCTGGAGCCCGGCGCTACTCAGGGAGCCCGGCGCTGCTCAGGGAGTCGCGCCGCTACTTCTGCGCCTTCTTCCACTCCTTGATCAGCCCCAGCACCTCTTCCGCATGTCCCTCAGGCTTCACATTCTCAAAAACATGCAGCAGCGTCTGGTCCGGGCCGATCAGGAATGTTGTCCGCGCTATGCCCCACACTTTCTTGCCGTACATGTTCTTTTCCTTCATCACGCCAAACTGATTGCATACTTTCTCGTCTACATCAGCAAGGAGTGTGTAGGGAAGGTCATATTTGGCGCGGAACTTTGCTTGGTCTTTGGGGGTGTCGCGGCTGATGCCCAGAACCACCGCACCGGCGGCTTGGAGCTTCTTGAACTGGTCGCGGAATCCACAGGCTTCAATCGTGCAGCCGGGGGTATCGGCACGGGGATAAAAAAACAGCACCACCGGCTTACCCGCATAATTGGATAGGCTCAAGTCTCTGTCCTCGTCGGTCTTGAGCGTAAAATCGGCGACTTTCTTGTTCAGTTCCATGGAGATTATCCTCACAGTTACGATGGTACGGCGTTTGACAAAAAAAACCTCATCCCAGGGAGACGGTTCACAATCTCTTTGCGAGCTTCCCGCGCCCAGCCTTTACGGGACGCAATCCCCGCAACCAGGTATCGATTATCTTCGAGTAAACTCACGCGTGTCATCGCGCCCCCTCCCATTCCGTTTCCGTCCTTTCGCACAATTCGTTTTAACGCTCGCCTTCGCGGTTGCACTGGGCGCGGCGCCGGCGGCTGCACAGTACGTTGGCCAGGTTTCCAATGCCGACAAAAACGCTCCCGAGCTGCGTGCGGTCGCGGTACTCGAGTGGGTCGGCGACAAGGAACACCCCACCCGGAGCCGGATCGTTCCCATCACCGTCTTCGACGGACAACAGTTGCAGGATGCGGCAATTTATCTCGCCCGCCCCCAGCCCCTCGCTCTCGACCACGAAGTTGAATACCAGCTGAAGGAGGACGGCAAGAATACCGGGCTCTTCGTCGTCTATGGCGCCGCCGATGAGAATGGCTCGTGGGTGGGCTACGGAAAACTCGAGCCCATGCCCAAGCCCAAGCCGCCCAAGCCGTTGACTGCACACGACTGGAAGGACGACGACGTCGCCAGCGACCAGCCAGTACTGCATCGAAAGCATGGCAGCGACTCGGGCTCAGGCAGCAGTGGCAGCGGCAACCCTTCTGAAGCACCCGACCCCGATCGCCCCACGCTGCACAAGAGTCCCGACTCAGGCAATGATTCCGGCTCCGATTCCGGATCAAATTCGGGATCGCAATCCGCTCCCGACCCCGACCGCCCTACGCTGCACAAGAGCCCCGACAGCGGCGACACTTCGACGGCGAGCTCCAGCAGCGCCGGTGACGATCCTGACCGGCCTAAGCTCACAAAAAAGCAGACCAGCGACGAGGAGCCGTCAGTCTCTTCGGTCGACACCACCGATCCCAACCGGCCCAAGCTGAAACGTGGCCAGGTTTCTTACGGCGGTGGCGACCTCACTGCTGCTCCGCCTGCCTTGAAAGGACTGCCGCCGGAGATGCACCAGGAGGTTGCCGTATCCGATCCCCGCAATACCCCCGAGCACCCATGGGATTATTCCTGGGCCAATCCCGACGACCAGCAGAAGTACAAGGCTCAGCTCGAAGACATGGCACGCACCGCGCTCGGCTTGAATCCTCCCCCTGCGCCCGCGCCCGCAAAAAAAACCGCCGCAAAAACCTCAACCCATAAAACTTCCAAAGTAGCAACTCCTCCGCCTCCTGAGCCCGCACCGCTTCAGGACGAGCAGTTCCGCGTGTTCGAGCTCGCTTACGGATCCGGCGCAACCATGGTCTTGAGCGCCCACACCGCGGGAACCGGCGCTGACGAAAAGTTTGTGACTCTGGTTGCGCAGCCCGACCTCTACGGCAACGTGGTCGTGCTGCTAAAAAACGCAACCGACGGCGCGCACCTCGACGACACGCCGAGAATGCACTTGATCGATGCGGTTGACGCCATGGCCGACAATCGCGGCGAGCTGCTGTTTGAGCTGCGCGGCGCCACCGGGCGCCAATTCGCCCTCTATCGCGTGCTGCGCGGACAGATTACCCGGCTGTTCGTCAGCAGCGACGCAGATACCAGCGAAGCCAACAACTAACGCGCTTTAGGAAACATCGTAGGGAGAAACCGACTCCACAAAGTCAGCGCGTCCCCAAGGAGCGCTGATCCTGCACAACCTTGAGCGACATGACACCTTTTCCTAAAACGCCGTAGCCAACCCGCTGACCCTTTTGGGGTTCCCCGTCCGTCATCCCGCATGACGCAAAAGTGTAAGCAATCGTTTGGTTTGAAACGCGTTTCGTCCTATACAATCGTGTCATGAGTGGGCCTCTAGCCACTGAACCGAAGGACGTACCAGCGAATGGCATCTGTTCTAACCGCACCTTCCCCTAAGACTTCCACAGAGATTTCAGCCGAATCAATTCCAATACTTGCAATCAAAGACTCATCCGCTGCGCAGCTTCTGCACGCTGTTCCCGCGCGTTTGCAGGTTCAAATGGGCCGCGACGCCGCAATCGGCAAGGGCATGAACTGGATTACGGTGGCCACCATCGCCGCTTTTCACCTCGGCGCGCTGGCCGCGCTGTTCTTCTTCAGCTGGCAGCGGATGCTGGTAGCGGCCATCATCTATGTGCTCGCCATTAACGTGGGCATCGGCATGTGTTATCACCGCCTGCTCACACATCGCGGCTATCACGTTCCCAAGTGGATTGAGTACGCCATGAGCATTTGCGCCACGCTTTCGCTCGAGGGCGGACCCATCTTCTGGGTGTCAACTCATCGTGTGCACCACCAGTTGAGCGACCAGGATGGCGATCCCCACACGCCGCGCGAAGGCGCGTGGTGGGCCCATACCGGCTGGATTCTTTTCGGCGAAGCGCTGCACGCCCAAACTGATGTGCTGGCGCGCTACTCGCCCGACCTGCACCGCGACCGCTTCCACGTGTGGCTGAGCAAATATCACTGGCTCCCCATCACTGTGAGCGGACTGCTTCTGTTCGCTTTGGGATGGGCCTTCGGCGGGCCGGTCGACGGCATTGCCATGGTGCTGTGGGGCGTAATGCTCCGCGTCACCCTCGGACTGCACGCAACCTGGCTGGTGAATTCGGCCACGCATCTTTGGGGCAGCCGCCGCTTTGAGACCCGCGACGACTCGCGCAACAGCTGGTGGGTTGCACTGCTCACCGGCGGCGAGGGCTGGCACAACAACCACCACGCCCACCCGGTAAGCGCGCGCCACGGTCTCAGATGGTACGAGATCGACCCCAACTTCTATGGCATCTGGCTGCTGGCAAAGTTAGGTCTCGCGAAAAAGATCCAGATAGCGAAGTACGACCGCCATAACCCGAAGCCTGCGGGAATGTAGTTTCAGGCGAAGCTAGCGTGATTAGCAGAGCTGGACGAACGCCTTGCGGTATCGCCGCAAGGCGTTTCTATTTCCGCACCTTGGCCCTCACCCACAGCGTCAAAAAGAACGGCACCGCCACCACCAGCATCAGCACTCCCGCCGGGAAGCCCACGTAGCGGTACGTGTCAGCCGCATAGTGCAGCGCGCGCGGGTCGAACATCGTCCAGATCAGCAGACAAAAGATCGCGGCGCAGGTGGTCGCGAAAAACGTGAAGAAGGCCGAGGCGACAGCCAGAAGCAGGCTTTGAAAAAAGCTGAATCCCTCCAGCGGAAATCCGAAGATCCTCCCCCCGCGCGGCATCGCATTTCCTTCCATTGACTCGACTCGACTCATCCCTCAACTCTAATTGCTTCCCGCGCGGAGATCTTCGCCGCACAGCCCTTGCAAGGCTAGTTTAACCGTCGATACCGTAGAATATGAAGCGATGGCCTCGAGCGCGCAGATCGATCTTTGGCATGCGGAGAAGGTTGCCACGCAGGTGAGCGTCACCCGGGCGTTGAACGGGATTCGCTACGCCGCATGGGGCGAGACGCGCATCTCCGAATCCGACCTCGAGCGGCTCGTCGGCGCCGTGCCCGCCACCATTACTCCCGCGCTCGAGAGCCGCGCTTACTACTTTATTCCGCTGGCCATCGCTGACACCGGCGAGACCCTGATCGCGCCCCTTTACAACGTCGAACTGGGCGATCGCGCAGTGTGCCATCGTAATGCCGCATTTGGTTCAACCGAGGCCGTCTTTCTTTCAACACGCCTGGTTGAAGACCGCTTCGGACTGGCCTTTGAATTCTTTATCAACGTTGCCCACAACTTTGTTGAAGCTACCGGCGTCCCCGAAAGCTTTTCAGCGCTGGCGTGGTCGCAGGCCGAGGCGCAGGTGCGGGGCGAAACCAGTCAGGATGCATGGGAGGCCCGACGCAAGGCGATGGAAACGCGGCCCGGCACAAAGAACGGCGCCAGCCTCGTCGACGAGCGTGCGCGCAACGCTTTCTTTGAGGCCTCGTTCTCCGATGCGCTGGCGGTATACATGCTTTCGCTGGCCGTCGACTTCGACTATCACGATCTTCGCGAGCGTGAGTATCCTTTGCTCGCCGCGCCCGCACTGGCCGAGCGGCTGCGCCACGTGGCTTCGCTCTTCCCTGCCAATCCTGGTTACGAGTTCCAGGTTCTCTACCGCCGCAAAGGGTAAAGAATCTCTCCTCAAAGCGTGAAGCGTGGGTGCCCCACCTTCGCAACGTCTTTGTTTTTGCCGCCAACCCATTTCTCACCAGCCTCGAAAACCCGTAGCGCCGGGCTCCCCGGGGCCCCCAACGAATGATTTGTATTCGTTGGGATGGTGGCCCGGTTGTCCTTGCGGGCCTCCAGGCCCGCAGGCGTCTTTCAAAGCACTGAATTCGCGATATGCGCACACCTGCAAGAAATGCGTGCTAAGGTCGGATCGCACAAACCTCGACCCGCCCATCTTAATCAAGCACAGAAATCGGGCGCCCTCTGTCCAGACTCCGGGACAGGAGATACCTCAACCCCTCAACTCCCCGGCTCCGGCGCATTCAACACCAGGTATCCCAACTCCCCCGAATTCCAATCGATGGCCGCGTGCAGCAGCATCGCCGGCCACAGCGAACCCGACAATACCGCAAGCGCCGCCATCACCAACCCGATGATCGCCGTGTTCGGAATCTGCCTCACGCCCAGGTACACATGGCCCAGGCCGAATACGATCGCGCTCAAAACCGCTGCCGGCCAAACTCCCACCCACACCGCGAAATACCACAACAGAAAACCGCGAAAGAGCGTCTCCTCGCAGACGCCGGCAGTGATTGAAACAGCGTGGAATCGCCAGCGTTCCGCGCACGTGTGCGGCAAGAGCGGCTCGCCATACGCGAGTTTCTTTCGCACCCTGGGCATCACATCGGGCCGCTTGAGAACCGCCTTGTTCTGCATCACCAGCAACCCGCAGAGCACCACTGCACTCACCATCCCGATACCAAATCGCGCCGGGCTCGCCGGCGCAAGCAAAAGCGCCCCCAAAGGTCTCCCGGTCCACGCCCAGTAGCCAATCAGCGCAGCCGTCGCAATCCACTCCTCGACCATAATGCCGCGATAAAAATTGAGTCGCGCGCGCGGCACGCCGGCCGCCAGCCGCGCCAGGTAGCGCGGCCATGTCCAGCGCAGTTCAACGATCGGAAATAACAGCAGAAGAACGAAAATCAGATGGTCGAATGGACGATGCAACACTGTCATCGCAGCCCCCAGTGCGGCGCTTTCTCCGTCGAGCTCAATCGCGTTTCTTTTGCTTGAAGAGAATTGCGCTCATCACTTCAGGCTGCGCCCGGATTTTGCCGAACACCGAAACCGACTTGATGGCGGCGTTGGCCAGCGCCGGCGTCACGTCGTCATCGATTTTCAGCACGCCCACCACGCGAATGTCGAGCGGCTTGCTGGCGGCAACGCGCTTCTCCAGCTCCTTGCGGTTAAGAATCGTCATCCCGACTGTCATCACTTTTTGCTCCACGGCCTGGCGGACGGCAAGCGAGTGGCTCTCAATCTGCCGGCGCACCGCGGCAATCAGGAAATCGGTCCGGCTTGAGTAAAAGCCCTGATCGACCAGAAGATCCACCTGGCCAAGGTCGACAACACTCATATTGAACGAGATTTTCTCGGTGTCTGACATATTCTTATACTCCGGATGGAATACATATGGATGTTAATAAGATTCCCGCGAGATGTCAAGACTCGCTTTGTGCTAGCCTTTCACCATCTTGGCTAACTTCGAAAAAGCACCGGCAGAGGTCCAGGAGATCCTCTCCAAACCAATTCAGCAACTCGGCCTGAAGCTGGAAGGCTCTCCCCTCGAACGCTTCGTCCTCCAACTTTACAAAGAGCTGGATGCCAAAAAGCTCAAGAAGTTCCGCCCCAAGTGCTATCTCACCGATGAGTGGGGCTGCCCCAACATGGAACCCGTCATCGGAATCCCGTTCTACCTGGCCGATCCAAAACTGCAGCGTCTCGAGTCGGAGATGAACGACATCGAAGATGCGCGGCAGGTCATGATGTATCTGCGCCACGAAGCCGGTCACGCCTTCAACTACGCCTACGCGCTTTATAAGACTGAGGAATGGCGCAACCTCTTCGGATCGTTTCGAAGGCCCTACCGCGACAGCTACAAACCCGTCCCGTTTTCGCGCCAGTTCGTGCGCCACATGGAGGGATGGTACGCGCAAAAACACCCCGACGAAGATTTCGCTGAGACCTTCGCCGTTTGGCTCACACCTCGCTCCAACTGGCGCAGGCGCTACAAAGACTGGGGCGCGATGAAGAAGCTTCTCTACATGGATCGAATCGGCCACAAGCTCGGCGACACCGATCCATTATTCGTGCACGGCGACACCGATATTACTGTCGACGAAATGGCGGTCACGGTCGGCGAGTTCTATCAGCATGCCCTCGAACAGCAGCTCACGCCCGGCGAGCTTCCTCTCGACACCGATCTCCGCGACATCTTCAACATATCCAGGCGCCGCAGGAATAATGTGCGCCCCGCGGTCGATCTTCTTCGCGAAAATCGCAAGGTCCTTGTCGATAAGGTGAACTATTGGACGGGTGTTCAGCGCCCGCTGGTAAAAAAGTTAGTCGAAACCATCGAAGCAAAAGTCAGCGACCTGGGTCTGCCTGCCGACATAAAATGTGAACGGGAATATTTAACCGAAGTCGCGGTGTACGCGACCGCGCTGGCAATGAACTACATCGCTCGGGGCAAGTTCATTCAGCCCTGATGGGTGATTCGCAGCAGTTGTAGAAAGAACCAGGAACGCAGAGGCGTCATGGCAAACCTCAAAGTAACCATCCTGCACGACACTTGGGAAGAGGGGCCCCCTGAGCCTGAGCCGGAGCCTGTGAAGGCGCCGCGCGGCAAGCGCGGCAAACGTGCCAGGAAGAAACATCCGCTGTTCGACCGCGAAGAGATCTTCGAGGCATTGACAAAACTCGGGCACGAACCGTCTTATCACGTTCTCGACGGCAAAAATCAATCGCTGCTTGCGCTGGCAAAGTGCAACGCCGACCTCATCTTCAACCTCACTGAGTCTTACGCCGGCGACGACACCATGGACAAGAATATCGTCGCCTATCTGGAACTGCTGCACATCCCCTATACCGGCGGCGACCCGCAGGCTCTCTATCTTTCCCAGGACAAGGCGATCGCGAAAAAAATTTTCGACTTTCACAAGATCAAAACTCCTGACTTTGCAACTTCGTATAAAGGCCGCACCGATCACTCGCACGATATCGAGTTCCCGCTGATTGTGAAACCCGTCTCTGAAGATGGTTCCATCGGCATCGACAGCGGATCTCTGGTCGATAGCGTGAAAGAACTGATGGAGCGCATCGACTACATTCACGAAGAGTTCGACAGCCCGGCGCTGATTGAGGAGTATATTGAAGGCCGCGAAATCTACGCCGCCATTCTGGGCAACGATAACGCCGAGGTGCTGCCGCTGATTGAGCTCGACCTTTCCAGGCTGCCCAAAGGAACCCCGCGGATCGCCGGCCAGGACGTAAAGTTCGATTACGAGACCGAGGCCTACAAGGTGACAAAATCCGCGCCCGTCGAAGACCTCGACGAGGAGATCACGAAGAAGCTTCAGGACACGGCGCTCGCCGCCTATCGTGCCCTCAAGTTGCGCGACTATAGCCGCATTGACATGCGGCTAAACAAGAAGGGCGAGGTCTATGTCATCGAGGCCAACCCAAACCCATGGCTCGCCAGCGCCGCCGAATTCACGATGGCAGCCAAAAAAGCCGGCTACTCCTACACCGATATGATCGATAAGATCGTGGAACTGGCTCGTGCGCGCTCGATCTAATTCAAAATGGATCTATCGAACCCAGCCCGCGCTTTGAGTCCTGCGTCCCGCAGGTTTCGCGCTCAGTCACAAACAGGTCAGGTTACCGGTAGGCCTGCTCATCGGCCCAGTCTCCTATAATCGGCAGCTTGCAGCGCTTGCCATTCAATGCGCCCACCACGCACCACAGCCACAAAAGGAAAACGACCAGACAGGCAAGACACCCCAGGCCTAGCAGGACGCGGGGCCCTAAGAACTTGGCAAACGGAAACAACAGTTTCAAGGCCAACGCAAAGAGAAATACAAAAGCATCGAATACGATCGACTGCCAGGCGTGGAATCGCACATAGGGCCTCTTGTTGTAGCGCCTGATGGCCAAGAAGAAAAAAGCCGGGCCGGGACTGAGGTAGGCAATTGCACCAATCGTATTGTCAGACAGGCCGGACTTTTGGGGATTGGCCACAATCCCTCCTTTTTCGCAATCTGCAAAGGCTTAACGGCATGAGACTGCTCACGCTGGGGATGCGTAAATAGAATAAGCGACGATACGATTCGAGATCATAGGATCGAGGAAATTCGATCACCTTTTTATCCTGCCGGTTCCGATCGTTCTGGCTGCAACCGCCCTCACATGGATCCTGTTCTGGCAAGCTTCCCATCCCTGAACGGGGACGATTCCCCAAGATGATAACGTGAGCGGTGAAATCTTTGTGGGCGCCAGGGAAAGCGCTGAATGCGGCGGCGATTCAATCTGCAAGCGTGTTGCAATCACCGAAGCGTCGTGCATCGCTGGCACGCTCATCCGCGCGGCTCAGGCCGAAGCGAGAAACGTATGATCGACCGCCGCCATTTTCTGCTGGGCTCGCTTGCGCTGAGAGGGTTTGGCGTCTGCTCTCGCGATGCCGACGCCGCGTCCATCGCAGGCTCCGATGCCCTTTACCCGCCGTCGATGCCGGAGAGCGATGCGGCCGGCGCCCACTTTCCCGATGGCTTTTTGTGGGGCATGGCGACGGCAGCTTACCAGGTGGAAGGCGCATGGAATGAGGATGGCAAAGGCGAATCCATCCGGGACCGCTTTGCCCACACCACCGGCAAAATTAAGGGCGCAGCCACCGCCGATCTTGCCTGCGACCATTACCACCGAAACCCGCATGACATCGGCATTCTCAAACACCTGAACTCGATGAGCTATCGTTTCTCCATATCTTGGCCGCGCATTCAACCCACGCGACCGGCACGCCCAACCACATGGGCCTTGACCACTGCAGCAAGGTGATGGATGGCCGAACAGAACCGTGTGCCCAGGTAACTCCCGCAATGCGACATCAAGACGCCGAGTCTAAAACGTTTTAGGAAATACCGTAGGGAGAAACCGACGCCACAAAGTCAGCGCGACCCCAAGGAGCGCTGATCCTGCACATCCGTAAGTGACATAACACCTTTTCCTAAAACGCCGTAAAACGTCGAATGAGTCCTTCATTCGTATCGCAGGGCGACCATCGGATCCACCTTCGTTGCCCTCCGCGCTGGAATGAAGATGGCAACGAGCGCAGCGCCGGCGAGCAGCAAAGCGGCTCCGCCCAGCGCCAATGGGTCCGACGCTCTGACTGAGAACAGAAGGCCGCTCATCAATCGTGTAAGTGAGAGCGTAAGAGCCACGCCCAACACCAACCCAGTAGCGATGGTTCCCATTCCGCCCCGAAACATCAGGCTCATGACCTGGCCGCGGTCGGCTCCCAGCGCCATGCGCAATCCAATCTCCATTTGCCGCTGCGCTACCGCATAGGACATAACTCCGTAAATCCCCACCGAGGCAAGCAGCAGAGCCAGGCCGGCGAAGACCGAAAGCAATATCAACGCCATCCGGCGACGCTGGATTGAGTCACCCATCACCTCTGTCATCGTACGAACGTGATACACAGGCAGGTTGGGATCGATGGCGCTCACTACCCGCTCAATGGTCGGCGCAAGATTCATCGGGTTTCCTGACGTGAGCACCGTAAGAGTCATGGCGCTCGACAGCATTTGGTTCTGAGGCCAGTAAACTTCAACCCGCGAGCGCGCTTCGAGAGTTCGATTGTGAACATCGCGGACAACGCCGATGACCGTAGCCCACGGTGCAGTGGATCGACGGCCACCGGGATGCAGGCGTTTCCCGATGGGGTCTTGGTGCGGCCAATAGGTTCGGGCGAGGTTCTCGTCTATGATGGCCACCGGTGGCGCGCCGTCGGAGTCGCTTGCCTCGAATGCGCGACCGCGAACCAGCGAAATACCCATCGCCCTGAAATAATCGGGAGTGACAACCCGCTGGTCTGCTTCGGGAGTTGTATCTTCGATCGGCACCGACTGGGTGTCGATGGTCATGGTGCCGGACCCTCCCTGACCACTCAAGGGAAGTGCCGAAATCGCTCCGGCAGACTCGACGCCGGGCAGTCTTTCGACCTGCTCCAGCAGCCGGTTGTAGAATCCTCGAACCTGTTCAGGCTTGCTATAAACCGCATCCGGAAGAGCAACCCGCAACGTCAGAACTCCATTCGGGCGAAAACCGGGGTCGACCTTCAGAATCTGCCCAAAGCTTCTCAAAAGCAGGCCAGCCGCAGCCACTAGCAGCAGAGAGAGCGCGGTCTCCGAGACAATGAGCGCGCTCCGCAAACGTTTGGGCTGCCTGCCTTCCGTGCTTTTCGTACCCTTCAATCCATCGAATCTTCTCTTGCGAGCAGCCTGCAGCGCGGGCGCCAACCCAAACAGAATCCCGGTAGCCAGTGAAGCCGCGGCCGCCAGAGCTAGCACCCTGAGGTCAATGGACGTATGTACCGCGCGAGGCAGCGACTTGGCTGCAACGGCAACCAACCCCTGAAGCACCCATGGAGTAATCGCCACGCCAAGAATGCCCCCGGTAAAGGCCAGCAAGATACTCTCTGTCAGCAATTGGCGGGCAAGGCGCCATCCACTTGCGCCCAGTGCCAGGCGGGTCTCCATTTCCTGTTGCCGCTCAGCCGATCGAGCCAGCAACAGATTCGCAATATTCGCACAGGCGATCAGCAATATCAGCCCCACGGCCGCCATCAGCAACATGAGAGACATCTTCACGTCGCCCACCGTCTCTTCGAGCAGCGGATGCAGAATGATTCCGAAACCGTATGTTTCGTAGGGATACGAACGATGCAGCTCCATGATGGTTTTGCCCACTCGATCCATGTCCGATTGCACCTGGCTCAGCGATAGCCCCGGCTTGATGCGCCCCAGCACTTCAAGCCCATGACTGCCACGGCTGTTTTCACTTAGATCGTCAGGTGAAAAGGCTAGCGGTCCCCAGATTTCGGCTTGGTCGGGGTAGGCGAATCCGGCAGGCATCACTCCCACCACCGTCATCGCAACGCCATCAATTTCGATGGTGCTTCCAACCACTTTTGGGTTTCCCGCAAATACGCGCTGCCAAAGCCCGTAGCTGAGCACCACTTCCCGATCGCGTCCAGGTTGCGCCTCTTCGGCCAGAAACGTCCGTCCGATCAGCGGCTGTGTTCCCAGCATCCCAAACAGGCTGGGAGAAACCGATGCGCCCACGACTCGCTGCGGACTTCCCTTGACACCGAGATTGAACGAGCCCGTGGCAATCGCGGCCAGATCGGTGAAACTGTGATTCAGCTCCTTGAAATCGCGAAACTCCGGCGCGGAAACCCAGTTCTGGTCATTGGGCAGGCCGATCCCGGTAAAGCGGCACCAAACCTTGATGAGCTGTTGAGGATGGCTGTAGGGCAGAGGCCGTAACAGAATTGAATCGAGCACGCTGAAGATTGCGGCGTTCGCCCCGATGCCCAGGGCCATGGTGACTACCACGACCGCCGTGAACCCCGGTCTCTTTCCCATCTGACGTAGAGCAAAACGCAAATCCTGAAACAGTTCTCTCATCGTTGACCTCAGGGTCGGGGAATCTGCCTGCCGTTCGACTCGCCGGGGAGTCAGTCACTTGGGCAGAGCGAACCAGGACACTTCGAGCAATCCCCCAGCCAAACGAGTTGCACCTAATAAGCTGAAACCTTTGGAGATAGGAAATTCAGAAAATGCTTGACCTGTCCAGCTATGAACATGGATGCCCGAATACGAACAGTCCCCGGCATTTTCTTTGGAATCCCCTTGAGCACGGAGCCGAATGGAGGACGGTTGCCTTGGCGAGCCATGATCGGAGCAACGGAACCGGACCATTGACCCGTTCGAAGGGGGATGTCGAAAGGCGATTCTGGACCGACAATGGTCGGAAAGGACCGAAAAGCACCAGAAACGGTGCTGTTTATTCGCCTTATTTTCAATTATTTACCGAAAAGAGTCTTGCAAACAAGCCGGGATTTGAGGGTCGGTTTAGTAGAATAGCCGGATGGTTGAACGACAGAAATCGCGTACTCTGAACGCCAAAGGATCAGTGTGGTTCTGGGTGACGGGAGCAGCTTTGTCCCTCACCGTGGCCGCCGTCTTCTTTGCCGACTCTACGTTGACGGTGCAGGCATATACGCCACTTGCCCGCCCTGCCGCGACCCTTCCCCCAATCGCACCTAGAGATATCGACTCGGGGATTGTGGCTCCGCCTGCGAAGAACCCGGCTGCTGCGGTCGACCCGCTGAGAGGAATCGCCACATGGTATGGAAAGGTGCTCAACGGGCGCCATACCGCCAGCGGCGAGCGATTTGACATGATGGCCATGACCTGCGCCCATAAGTCGCTGCCCTTCGGCACGCTGGTGAGGGTCGTCGATCTCCACACCCACCGTTCGGTAGTCGTCCGTGTGACGGATCGCGGAGAGCTGCCCGGAGACCGCGTCGTGGATCTTTCCTACGCTGCGGCTCGGGAGCTTGGCACGCTAAAGACTGGAGTGGCCAACGTCCGGTTGGAAATAATCGGGAAGTCGAAGCCGTAACGGAGCGAACTAACCGTAAACTGCGAAAGATACAGCGAGCCGGGCGATCCCTTGAGTCACCCGGCGGCTTTTTGCGTCTTACCTCAGATCTGCCCCGCGTCTCTACTGAGCCGTGACCTCAATCCCCGTGCCGTCGTCAGCAATGATGAAGACAATTCCGTGCGCCGTACGCGAGAGCGAAACCGGCTTCGAGTTGACAAGTAGCGTTCCTTTCTCCGGCTTCCATCCGAAGACTTCGGCGCGGATCTCCTTCCACCACGCGGGATAGGAACCTTGATGTGGGCCGATGGTCAGGTGCAGGCCGTCTTTTGCCACCCGGCAGCTGAAGCTCATGCGCAGGTAGGCGCCCTTCCTGAAGTCGAAGCTTTTGCCGTCATCCTCATAGAGTTCACCGGCGCAATTGTCGCCTGCGTAGATGCGCAGGGTAAGTGGCCCGTGCGGAATCTCGGCGGTGCTTTCAACCAGCGGCTCTATGGGCAAAATGGCGCCGGCGCGCACGTAGACCGGAAGATCGGCCAGCCTCGGTGAAACGCTGGTGGAATAGGTGACGGTGCGGTCGGGCGCCCCGGGAATGGGAGGATCAGGCGGAGGCAGTTTGGCCGGTTTACCGGTCCAGAAGTCGTACCAGAGCGGGGTGGGAAACTCGACCGAGTAAGCATCGACCTCGTCTGGGTACGGCGAGGGCGCGATCAGCAAGTCGGAGCCAAGCATGAACTCGCCCGTCGCCCCGTTGTCGAGATCGATGGGGTGGCCATCCGACGCAGCGTTCGGAAACTCGAGAAAGAGCGGCCGGACCATCGGCAAACCGGTGCGCGAGGCCTCATCGGCAAGCGTGTAGAGGTATGGCATCAGCTCATAGCGGGTTTCAATGAAGTGGCGGCGGATGGATTCCTGCCTCGGACCACCCACCCACGGCTCCTGATCGGCTGTGCCTTTTTCCGTATGATCGCGGTCCATGGGCTGGAAGGTTGCCACCTCAAACCACTTGGTCAGCAGGTCCATCGAAGGCGATCCGGAGTAGCCGCCCACGTCTGCGCCCGTGAAAGCAAATCCGCTCAGGCCCAGATTCTCGATCATGGGCGTGGTCAGGCGTAGATGGTTCCAACTACTCGAATTGTCGCCGGTCCAGGTAGCAGCGTAGCGCTGGCCGCCGGCGTAGGTGGCGCGAGTGAGCACGAATGGGCGCGAGTTGGGGTCAATCGTAAGCAGCCCGTCAAATGTGGCGCGAGAGTTCTCCATGCCGTAGACGTTGTGAATCTCGGCGTGGGTCGCGTTGCGGGATTCGAAACCAGGTTCGTCGATGCGGTGAACCACGTTCAGCGGCATGGTGGCCGTGGGCGTATTGAAGACCGAAGGCTCGTTCATGTCGTTCCAGAAGCCGTCGGCGCCGTCGCTCTTGAACTCGCGATAAAGCGTGCCCCACCACTCGCGCGTCTCCTGTCGCGTGAAGTCAGGAAAAAGGCTGGGGCCCGGCCACACCTGGCCTGAGTAAATTGAGCCATTTGGATTCTTCACGAAATCGTCCCCGGCGAGGCCCGTGTCGTACGGCGGATAGGTCGGCTCGGGGTAGTTGGCGATGTGCAGGTCAGTGATCATGACCGCGTGAAAGTCTTCGGCCTGGAGTTTGGCCATGAGCCCTTTGAGGTCTGGGAACCTTTTCGTGTTTACAGTAAAGGGACGGTTGTGATCCTGGTAGTCGATGTCGAGGTAGATGGCGTCGGCGGGAATGTGGTCGGCACGAAGATGATTCGCAATCTCAAGCACGCGCGCCTGCGACATATAGCTGTAGCGAGACTGCTGAAAACCAAGCGACCAGAGGGGCGGAAGCGGCGGCTTGCCGGTGAGCCATGCATACGTTTCGACGACCTGCTTTGGCGTAGGTCCGTAGAAGATGTAGTAGTCGATGGGCCCGTTGACTGCGCCGAAGGAATAAGCGTTGGGAAGCTCCTTGCCGAAGTCGAAGCTGGACCTCCAGGTGTTGTCGAGCAGCACGCCAGCGGCGCGGCCGGCGCGAAACGTCATGAAGTACGGAATGGCCTTGTAGAGCGGGTCGGTGGATTCCTGAAAGCGATACGCGTCGGTGTTCCAGAGGGTGAAGGCCTCGTTGCGCCGATCGAGAGGTCCGGTCTTGTCGCCGAGGCCGAAATAGTGCTCGTCAATCGGCATGGCTTTGTAGATGCGGAACTCATTGCCATCGAAGCGAACCGGGCGCGCGTCCTGGCTGACGATGTTGGCGTCGGAGTCGCGAACGGTAAGCTCAAGCGTGGCCGGGTCGACCGCGACTGTAAGCGCAGACGTGTGGAAGCCTGCACCGCGCATTCCACCTGCCGGAGTAACAGCAACAGAGGCGTGGCGCGCCTCGTCCAGCACTGCCCATGACGCATCTTCAGGAGGATCTTCCCCGCGCCAGATGCGGACGCGAAGAACATCATTGCGTAGAGCTGTGACGCGTTCGTGCACATCGCCCGCACAAACCTCGACGCCATTGAGAAGTGACGAAACGGTGCTGGCCGGGGCCGCAGATTGCTGCGCCCTAGGTGCAACAGCGGCGAAAGAAAGTACACAAAGTGCGGAAAAAGGGCGAATGAAACGCATGATGACTCCGGTATTAATTTCGGTACATAAGCTGCATTTGCGGGATGAACGTTATAAGTTGTGCAGCTAGGGCGTGGAAGCCTGCGACGCCACTGCTTCAACCGGAGACAGGTCCGGATCTTCAACCCGCTTGACTCCGCGGGCCTCGCGCTGCTGCTTGATAAGTTTCATGCGGTTGAGAGCTTCGGTTGCGTCTTTGCTGTCGCCGACCTGCCGGTAGAGTCGGGCGAGGAGATACTCGACTGACCCGTCGGTGTCACTCGACTCACCCAGCTTCAACTGCTCAATCGCCTCTTTGTTATTGCCTGTTTCAGCGTAGGCCTTGCCAATGAGCGCATGAATGCCAGGAAGCATTCTCGGTTTGGCGTTGAGGCTTTTCTTGAGATACGATACAGCTTCAGCGAACTGCCGCTGGTCGATCAGAGCCTCGCCCATAAGCAGGTTCCATTCGGGATCGTCGGGACTGCGGTCCAACGCGGCCTGCGCGAGAGATACGGCGCCTTTGGAGTTGTAGTTGTCGAGATACGAAGTGGCAAGGCCGAGCGTCGCAGCGGGATCCGATGGGGCAAGTGAGAGAGCCTTCCGGTATTCGCCCTGTGCGTCGTCTTCCCGCTCAAGCTGATGGTAGATGTTGCCGAGAAGGACGTGGCTCCGGACCGAGTCAGGCTCGAGCTCCTGAAAATGAGACAGAGATAGAAGGGCGAGGCGTTCGTTGGCCCGAATCGACCAGTACATCGCCTCCACGGAGTGCGGATCGAGAGCACGAAGCTCAGTTGCCGCTTCGGATGCTCTGCGATTGTCGCCGGTTAAGAAAGCGCAGGCGGCCAGCAGGCGGAGGCGCGCGGGACTGATCGGTTTTGGCCCGGCATCGATGCGCTTTTCGCAAAGCTCGAACTGGCCGGCCGCGTAATACTCTCCGGGGGTACGAACCGGTGCGGCTTCAGTTGACTCGGCCGCCACCTCCGCGGAAGACTCCTGAGGCGCTGCAAAGCCTGACTGGTTGAAGGCGGCGAGCAGAGCTTCGCGCGCGCCCGCAGGCAATGTGGAGTTGTCGAATGAGGCGACATTGTTGACCAAGGCCGAGGACTCCTGCCTAGACAAACTTTCCGCAAGCGTCGAAACATTGGCCGAGAAGAATCCATGATCACGTTTCCAAAGTTCGCCGAGCGTCTTGAGAGCCTGGCCGGTGTCGCCCTTGTCGATGGCTAGGTGCGCCTCGCCAATGAGCGCCAGGCCGCACTCGGCGTGATGACTGCGCTCGTCTGCAAAGGCGGAAGCGGCGCCGTCCTGGTCGTGCTCGCGGATGAGCGCGAATCCCAGCTCGGAACGGATGCAGGGTGGCTGCGGGTCAGTATCGAGCAGAGTCTTATAGAGGCTTGCGGCCTCTCCGAATCGCCCCTGCTTTCGTAATGATTCTGCGTAAAGCGCACCGGAAAATGGTGACTCCTTCCCCACCGAAGACATGAAGTACGCATCGTTCTCAACCTGATCGAGACGGGCGATGCCGAGCGTGAACCACGCTGGTCCGAGATTCGGGTCCAGCGCAATTGCGCGATTGAGCTCTTTTGCGGCTGAGTCAAATTTGTCGACCCGAATGTAGGCACGGCCCAGCGCAAGCGGCGCTTGCGGATCGGAGGGATTGATCCGCTCAGCCTTGGTTAAATATGGAATTGCTTCTTCGGATTTCCCCGTATGTTGGTAATCGATGCCGAGAAACAGATTTGGCACGTAGAGCGACGGATTGATGTGCAGTGCTTTCTGAAAGCTCATGATGGCGCCGCTCGTGTCTCCAATTTCGTGCTGCATGAGCCCAAGGTTTGCCCACAGCTCCGCCATTTCAGGGCGCAGCTTTGCCGCCCGGCCGTAGTTGTCGGCAGCGGACGCATAATCGTTGGCGGCCTGGGCCTTTTCAGCCGCGGCCACCAGCGATTCGAAACTTGATGCCGGCGCCTGCTGGCCAAGCCCGGCGAAGGGCCCGGCCAGCAGAATCAGCATCAGTAAGTTGACGCATGTTTTCACTTGGCGATCTACCAGTAGAACTTCCCTGCGAACTGGACGACTCTGCCAGGGAACGCGGTCGTGATAAGCCCGAAACTTCCGGGACTATACAAACTCATATTCCCAGGTCCGGGGGCATAGAAGTTTGGATGGTTAAAGGTGTTGAAGGTTTCAAGCCGGAACTGAGCCCTCATCGCCTCGCGTATCTCCCAGTTTTTCTCAAGAGCGCTATCCCAGTTTGTGTAATGGGGTCCGCGAAGATTTGAGAGGTAGCGGGAAGCGGTGCCGAAACTGCA
>JASHVU010000305.1 GCA_030044455.1 Acidobacteriaceae bacterium
GCGGTGCCGAAACTGCCATACGGCGCATACGCGAAAGCTGCGCTGTTGGCCCAGGAGTTGGCCACGGTGCTGCTTATGGATTGATGTGCCGGCTTTGGATTGCCGACGATATCCGGCCTGGGATCGCCGCCATAGGAGTTCCACTGGTTTCCGAAGACGCTCAGTGGAATTCCGTCTTTGAACGAAGCGATTCCTGAAAGTTCCCAGCCGCCGACAACGGCATCCGCTATGCGGTTCATTCCCGAACCTACCAGCTTGCCCCGGCCGATGGGCAGTTTATAGCTGTAGCTGGCTACGAGAGCCTGCGGAATGTCACCCGCGTCAACACTCTTTTCGCCGGCGATGTTGTAGTAGTTTGCAACGGCGCCCCAGTTCGCAGCTCCGTTGTACGACCAGCCGTTGTTGCCCTCCACGTTATCAAGGAATTTGGAGTAGGTGTAAGACACCAGCGCTGTTAGCCCCTTGCTGATGCGGTGGTTGTAAGTGACCTGCAGGCTGTTGTAAAGAGACTGGCCCAGAGGCGCGTCATCCTGAGTTACCCCGCAGTACTGCGGATAAGCCAGAAGAGTGTCAGCCAACGGAATCGTCGCCGAGTCCAGGCTGTACCCGGAACAGCTGCTCGGAGCGACTTGTCCATTCGAGGAACTGGTGAGATTTGTCAATGCCGCACCCAGAGGATTGGGCGCCAGGGCGCCGAGTTGAGTAGAGGTGTAGGTGTTGAGGTAATTCGGATTCAACTGGTTGTAATTCCAGCTACCGGCAACCATGCGCACGCCGCGGTTGCCGATGTAGTTGATGTCCAGTTGATCATTCGGAGTGAAGGCATATTGCACGCCCAGCATCCATTGCTGAACGTAAGGTGATGGATGGTCCCGGAAGGTGCCGCCTGTACTGTTGCCGTCTTGTTGAAACGAGCCGTTGGCGCTTCCGGTAATCTGCGCGTATTGGCCGCCCCACGGATTGCTGGTGCTGATATTCGGATTCGGGGTAATGCCGCCGTCAAGGCTCAGGTTGGCATTGGTTGTTGCTGTGAAACCATCCGTATCCATTGAGCCTGAGCTGCTAACTGCTTCGGGATAGAAGATTCCGTAACCGCCGTGAACTACGGCCCTTGGAATCGCCTGATACGAGAAGCCCACGCGAGGAGCAATGTTTTTGTAGTTCGGGTTGTAGATATACCGGTTGCCGGGCCCCAGGAACTGGAGCGCGCCCAGCAAGGGGCGGCCCGCTGAGTAGCTGAGCGGGTTCACCGCATCCGGGTTGAAGATCGAGCCCTCGTTATGGCGGGAAGTAAAGGGAGTTTGAATCTCATACCGCATGCCCAGATTCAAAGTCAGCTTGTTGGTCGGTTTCCAATCGTCCTGAACATACTCGCCAAAAAGATGGTTCGTTACATAGGGCGTGGTCGGCGTTCCGACACTGGCGCCGTCCATGACGCCCAGCAGCGCCTCGGCCACTCCGTTGCCGGTGAAACTGACCCCCGTCGTTCCAGCCAGGGGATTAGGTCCGCCCGTGTAATTGCCGTCGAACGTAAGGGAATCAGAGTAATAGTTATATTGGTCGAATACCTCTTCTACACCCATGAACCCGAAGTTGACGGTATTCTTTCCGAGCGATTTGATAAAGTCAACAGCCACTGTGCCGACGGGGCCGTGGTTGTTAACCCCCTCAGTGTTTCCGCTGAATGGGCCCAGCTGGGAGATACCGTTCCCGAAGTTGACAGTCGGAAACAGGGGGTCTTCTTGATTGACATACGCCGGGAGTCCGAGTGTCGTGGAGGGGTTGAATCCGATCGACTGATTGGTTGAGGTTTCATGCCAAATCTGGACGCCCGAAGTGATGTTCATCGTGAATGTGGGGCTAAAAATACGTGTAAGCCCAGCCCACATGCCCCAGCGGTTGTTGGGCCGCTGATTGCCCTGGCCTGCCGGATCGGTTCCCCAATTGTCTGCGGCTCCGGTCTTTGCTTCTTGTTTATAGGAGTAACGGAAATAGGCATTGGTGTTGCTGTTGATGTTCTGGTCGACCCTGATCCCGTACTCGTTCCAATACGTGGGTGCCTCTCCGGCCAGAATCAGGTTGTTGGGCACATTTCCTGGTGTCTTCGCCGCCGGAAAATAGCTGAGCAGTTTTGAGCCAACAGGATCCGGAGCGTATCCGGCAATGTTGGACAGAATGTTGCCCGGGACCGGGTTGCGTATGTATCCGGTTTGGGTCGCCATGAGCCCGGTTCCATAAGGATTCGAAGGGGTCTTGGTATCTGGCTGCCCGGCGGTAATGGCGTGCCCGCTGCGCGGATCGTAAATTTGACCATCGTAGACGGGCCTGCCCAGCGCATCGCTGGCCGAAGACGTGCTCGCCAGCTGCTCTGAGAAGTCACCGGCCAGGAAATTGGTGTCTGGCACCGTGTAACTGGAGGGCGATGGGGTGTTCGCATGAAAATGCTCGTACTGGCCGAAGATGAAGGTCTTGTTCCGCTGTCTGTACACGCCGGGAATGTACAACGGGCCCCCTGCAGTTCCGCCAACCTGGTTCCGGCTGAATGTGCAGAGATTGGTATTAAGCAGACCCTGGCAGCTGCCGGGTGATTGGAAGTAGTTGAGGGCGTTGGCGTTGTTGCTTGAATAAAACTCGTATGCCGAGCCGTGGAAGTCGTGTGTCCCCGACTTCGTAACCACATTAACCACGTTGCCCGTGCTCCATCCGTACTGCGCTGTGAACGAGTTGTTCTGGATCTTGAATTCCTGAACCGAGTCCACGCCGGGGACGAATATAACCCCGCCCCACTCCGTGTCGGTATCCCATGAGCCGTCCACCAGGAACGCAGTCGTTCCAAAAAAGCCGCCCGCAAAGTTCATGAACGAGATGTCCTGATCCGCGGTGTCGGTTGTGTTGCTACCGCCACCCAGGAGCAGCTGCCCTTCCGACGTGTTTTGCACCGAAGAGTTGAGCGTCGCCAGGCCATAGATGTTGCGCACGTTCAGCGGTAGCTCCACAATCTGCTTCCCATCGAGGCTCGTGGCAACGTTGGAGTTGTCTGTGTTGAGCTGAGAAGCATCCGCAGACACGGTAATCGACTGGTTCTGCGTACCAACCACCAGCGACACATTCTGCGTTGCTGTGTCAGACGGGTTGAGAGCGATTCCGGTCTGCTTGTAGGTCTCAAAGCCCTTCGCGCTTACAGTGAGAATGTACGTAGACGGCGGCAGTTGAATGAAAGCGTAGCGGCCGTCGACGGATGTTATGAACTGGCGCGTAACACCTTTTTCAGGACTGGTAAGCGTTATTGTGGCTGCAGGCACCAGGGCGCCAGACGGATCGACGATAACTCCGGAGAGGGTTGCGGTGGTGGTTGCGATTTGCGCGTTGCCCCAGGGAGCGGCGCCGGCCAGCAAGACGATTAAAACCGCCAGCCCGCCCCAATACCAGAGAGACATTGTTGGCCGTCTCCATAGCCAATTTGCTTTCATATTCAATGTGAAGCCTCCAGTCGTTTGTTCCCTATCGGCTTAGGACTCCGGCTGAACAAGGTAACGCACCCGCCGGTGAGTCCTTCGTGATGGGCATTACGACTTCTCCGCACTCCGGCCGCGAACTCGAGGGGACAATCCTGAGGTTCAGAGCTGAATAAAGAGCTGTCGTAAATCGGGATCATTCTAGGCAGCTCAACCAAAGGGTTGATAAGGTCCTTACGGAAGAGGGGCCAGTTCTTTACAGATAAGAACGGTAAATTCTTATCGGTTTGAACGGAGAACATCGTTGATTCCCAAATATTTATGCCGATGAGAGCGCAAACCACAAACAGCGAACGCAAGGCGAGGTTATAATCGCTACTTCCGGCCGAGGAAGGGAATGAGCGCAGCGCTCGAAGGCGATAACAAGGTTACATTGAGCCCGGCGGCGAAGAATGCCATCAATCATCAATTGGAACGGTTGCTGACCAGTTCCTACTTCAGCCACAGCAAGAGGTTCCCGAATTTCTTGCGCTTTGTGGTAGAACATACGCTGGCCGGAGACGCAGACGACATCAAAGAACGCACTCTGGGGATTGAGATTTTCGGCAAAGACGCCGATTACGATACGGCTGCCGACCCCATCGTCCGGGTGACGGCAGCCGAAATAAGAAAACGGGTTGCCCAGTACTACCAGGAACCGGCGCACAACGAAGAAATTCGCATCACCCTGCCCTCAGGCTCCTACGTCCCCCAGTTCCACAGCCCGAGAGGCGGTAGCGCCTTTGGACTGCCTGAAACTGACCCCGTGCCGCACCTCGCCCCCACAGAACAAACCACCAAGCCGGCCGCAACATCGGTTCGCCAACACTGGTCCTTCGCGCCCCCTCTCATTCTTGTGCTGACGGTTCTTGTCGCCGGGGGCTCCTATTTCGCCTGGAAAGACGCTACCCGCTCGGCATTTGAATTCTTCTGGCGGCCCGTACTCACCAGCAGCGAGCCGGTGCTGGTCTGCATCGCCGACCAGCTCGACTACTCTGAGATTGCGTTGCGCGATGCTGCGGAGCCTACCCGCCAGGTAATTCTCAAAGACACTCTTACGGCCGTGATCATCGACGATCTGAATGCGACCATTAAAGTGGCTGGCATTTTGCAGTCGAGCGGTAGACCCTACACGCTTAAAGGCGAAGGCGCGACCACCATGGACGACCTGCGCCGCGGACCAACCGTATTTGTAGGCGCTTTTGACAACGCATGGACCCTGCGACTGACCAACCCCTTGCGCTACCACTTCGCCAACGACGCCGACATGACGCACTTGTGGATTATGGACAGCACAGCGCCGGCGAAAAAGCAATGGATGGTGGATCGCAGCGTGCAGATGGCCACCAACAACTATCGCGACTACGCAATCCTCGCTCGCTTTACCGATACCAACACCGGCAAGCTGGCGATTGTGGTGGCGGGCATTGGACGTGGCGGCACGCGCGCCGCGGGCGAATTCCTCAGTGACAACACCAACCTGGCGCAGCTGATGCGCGCCGCAAAGGCCGCGGGCGACAAGAAAAATATGGAAGTGGTGCTGAGCACACAGATCATCGACGGCGAACCCGGAACGCCAAAGATGGAAGCCAGCTACTTCTGGTAATCCTGCCGGCGGCGCAGCCGAGTTAGCGAAATGCGCGATTCTCGTCAGCGGTTGCCGCGCTTGGTATCTCGATGAATTCAGTTACTGAGCCGGTAGCGCGTGCGGAGTCCTATCGCACTTCAGTGAGAATCGGGGCCCGCCCATAGAATCGGGCCCGCTCATGTGATGCGCACAGATTCAAGTCCCTCCGGGCCGGTCCATTTACAAAATGCGCAAGGCAATCGTCCAGCCGGTCTTCGGTCAAATCAGGAACCAGCGAGGCTTCAGTCGCTTCAGCCCGCGTGGCTTGGAGACTGCGCGCTCTTGAGAAATGGCTCTAGTACTGCAGTTGTAAATGGTGCTTCCAGAGGGAGCAGGGGCCTTTAGGCCCCTGAAAATTCGCCGGAATCACGTGGCCTTTAGGCTCGGACCTTTGCGGCTTTATGCAATTACAACTGTAGCTCTAGGGAATCTCTGATCAAGTACGGAAAGTCCGATCCAGTTGCCGTTTTGAAAGGGCACGGCTTCAGCCGTGCCGAAAAGGCAGGCAAAATGAATTGGGCTTTATTGATTCCTGTATAACGAATGTCCTATTTAAGACGCAAAGAAAGCGGGCTGTGACAGATGAAGGAGCGGAGCAGATCTTCGTGGTTCTGAAGGG
>JASHVU010000306.1 GCA_030044455.1 Acidobacteriaceae bacterium
TGGACCAGGTCCTTTTCTCGATCGGGGAATTCCGTCTCGAATCGCTGGGACGGGAAAACGACGCTAGAAACATCGATCCCGTCTATGAGTTTCCGCGCGAGCTGCGCAAACTGCGCAACAATCTGGCTACTTACCTGGTAGAGCTCACTCGGCCGAGTCACCTTAACGCCAACCCTTATCTGCGCGGCTTTTATGGCACCGGCGTGCGCGCGCACATCGTGCAGGAAGCGGTGGCTGCGGCCGCGCATCTGCCTCAGGCTGAACCCGGCGGCGCCGGCGCAACGCGCATGTTTACCGTCGAACAGATGCGGGCCGCCGCTGCCGCCCAGACTCCGCAAGTGGTTTCGCGCAAACAGGCGCAGTGGTGTTTCCTTCCCAGGGTGTTTCCCTCCGTCATCTTCGAAGATCACAGCGCCTTGGCCGGCACCAGCAATAGCCAAAGAACGCACCTGCTGCGCCGCTTTGTCTTTGCAACCCTCTCCGTGCTGCTGCTCGTATTTCTGGCTTGCCTGACTGTTTCCTGGGTTCATAATTCCCGGCTTGAACGCGCGGTGATCTCCGCGGCAAATGCGCTGCCGCAGACGGGCGTGCCGCCAAATATACTGGCGTCCACCGATAGCCTCACAGCGCTGGACCAGCTGCGCAGCGCAGTAACGCGGCTTGAAAACTACCGGCGCAATGGACCGCCGCTGATGTACCGGTTCGGCCTGTACCACGGTAACAACGTCCTTGAGTCCGCGCGGCAGATCTACTTCGACCGCTTCCGGCGGCTTCTGCTGGCCAACACGCAGACCAATCTGGTGACGGCGTTGAATGCGATGCCGGCAACGCCCGCCTCGGGTGCGGATTATACCGCCGCCTACAATCCGCTCAAGGCTTACCTGATTACCACCTCCAATCCCGAAAAGAGCACGCCCGAGTTTCTGACCCCGGTCCTGCTGCAATTCTGGGAGAACGGCCAGGCTCCGCAAACTGAGGAACAAAAGCAATTGGCCACCCAGCAATTCGAGTTCTATGCCGCGGAGCTGCCGCAAAACAACCCTTACTCGATTGCGCCGGATACCTCGGCAGTGACCCATGCGCGGAATTATCTTGCCAACTTCGGCGGATTCGAGCGGATCTACCAGCAGATGCTTACCGCCGCAAACAAGGCAACTCCATCAATCGACTTCAACCGTCTCTATGCCGGCTCTTCCGAAACCGTAGTCGAGCCCCATGTCGTGAGTGGCGCGTTCACGCGCACCGGGTACGCCTTCATGCAGGACGCGATCCTCCATCCCGACCGCTATTTCAGTGGGGAAATTTGGGTACTGGGCGATCAGGCGCCGCCGTCGCTCGACCGCACAACCCTCACCCAGCAGCTCACCGCACGCTACACCACGGATTTCCAGACCGAGTGGCGGACCTTCCTGCATTCGGCCGAAGTCGTCAAGTACCACAGCCTCGCCGATGCGGGAACCAAGCTGCAAATGCTTTCGAACCCGAGTTCACCTCTTCTTGAACTGTTGTTCACTGCCTCCCACAACACGGCAGTGGCAAATCAGGATGTCGCCAAAGAGTTCCAGCCTGCGCAGGCCGTCGTGTCCCCGGACATTGTGGATAAATTCGTTGGACCTGGGAATCAGAATTACGTGACTGGTCTCTTGTCATTGCAGGGGGCGGTGGCGCAGGTCGCACAAGATCCAACCGCGGCGGCGAATCCGGCAGCGGTGACCCCGATTATCAGTGCGTCGACCGCGGCACATACCGCCGCCAGCCAGTCGGCGCAGGCGTTCAACCTCGACCCGCAGGGACATGTCGATCAGATGGTTTTGACCCTGCTGCAGGAACCCATCAACAATGCCGATGAGGTGGTGCGCGGAGTAGGGCCGCAACAGGCGAATGCTGGCGGAGCGAATTTCTGCCATGCCTTCTCGCCGGTGATGGCCAAGTTCCCGTTCTCGCCGAATGCCACCGTGGACGCAAGCCCCGTTGAAGTGGGGGCGCTGCTGCAGCCCGGCTCGGGTTCGCTGTGGCAGTTTTACGATTCCACGTTGAAACAGCTTCTGGTGCAGCAGGGATCGACCTACGTGGCAAATTCGTCAGCGCCTATGAAGGTAAGCCCTGACTTCGTGCAGTTCTTCAACCGCGCCGCTGGATTATCGGCAGCGCTTTACCCCGCCCCGGGATCGAACGGACTTAACTTTACAGTTCATATCCTGCCGTCAAATGGCATTCAGAACGTGTCGTTTTCTGTGGATCAGCAGAGGCTGAACGGGATCGATGTCTCGCGGCAGTTCACCTGGTCACTCGGATCCAGTCAGGAGGCACAGCTCAGCGCGAACTCGCTAACGTTGTTCCAGCCCACCGGACCATGGGCGCTATTCCACATCATGGCCCAAGGGCATATCGAGCAGAGCGGCCCTGAAGAGCGGCTGGCAATTCCTCTGGAAGCGAATAACAAGCAGATTGGGCTGGTGCGATTCGACCTGTCAGGCCCAAACGCCAACCTGCTGCTGCCCGGCGCGCTCGGCATCCGGTGCGTTTCCACAGTGGCTCACTGATGCGGAGCAGCCTCGCCGGCTTCCGGCTCGCCTTTGCTTTCCGCCTCATCCCCTGATTTCTGTGCTTCCGCAGTATCCGGTTCGACTGAACTCTCAGGATCGAGAGCGGCAACGGGTTCAGGGGCAGGTTCATGCAGGTCGTCGAGAAACTGGACCAGAATACAGGTCACGTTGTCGACCGCACCCTGCCGCTTGGCTGCCTCGATGAGGGCCTTGCCGGCTTCGCCCAGGCTTGAACTTCCCACAATGATCGCGGCGATGGCTTTCGAATCCGCGTAGCGGGTGAGTCCGTCAGTCACCAGCGCCAGAATGTCGCCATTTTCAATGGAGCCGGCAAAAATATCCGGTTCAACTGTCTCGGCTGTGCCGACAGCGCGGGTAATCACCGATCGGAACGGCGAGGCCTCAGCCTCCGCCTCGTTCATTGAGCCGATGCGCACCTGCTCGTTGACGAATGAGTGATCGGTAGTGATCTGGGCGCAAACACCTTGGCGAAGAAAGTACGCACGGCTGTCACCAACGTTTCCGATGACGATCCGTCGACCCTCAACGCAGGCCGAAACCAGGGTCGTTCCCATCCCGCGCAGTTCTTCGTTCGCCTGCGCCATCAGGAAAACCTGCTGGTTCGCATAAAAGATGGCTCGCTGCAAACTCTCCTCGAGTGAGGAGCCGGATGTCCGATTCAGCGCAAAGCGCTCAACCAGCCCCCTCACCGCCGTGCCGCTCGCTGTTTCTCCCGCGGCCAAGCCGCCCATCCCATCGCAGACAACGAATATGCGTGACTCGAGATCGTAGCCGTAGCTGTCCTCGTTGTTGGTGCGGACGCAGCCAACATCCGTCTCGGCCACAACCTCAAGCTTCAGTGCGGTGTTGCTTCCCATGGCTGAAACCTTCCTTCGAGCGCAGCAGCGGCGAGCAGACAGTGGTCCTGGCCGGCCTGTTCCCCTGAGAGGAATGGGATTAGGTTGCCAGAACCCTTGCGAAGCTGTAAAGACGGTCCCGAATTTTGTAGAACCTCAATTGCGCGAATTAGGCCGCGTCTAAGCAATCATTCATCCTCAGGCACAGTCACCGCGGCTACCCGGTCCAGAAACTTGGCCAGGACCTCCTTGCCGGTACCGGTAACGAAATCTCCCGGTTTGGCCCCACTTTTTCCCCAGGCCAGAAGAAACACCAGCGGTACCCAGCCGCGAGGATCTCGTTCCATCTGCTGTCCGAAAGCAAAGAGAGCGTGCGAAAGCTTCACCGGTAGCCGCACTCCAACAACGTTATTAACCGACGGGTCATTGCATAACTCCGGTGGCGAGGTGACGATATATTCGCGGCAGATGAGCGGGCGGATGGGATGAATGCTGCAGCTCTCATTGACCAGAAACGGGCAGGGTACTCCGGCATGAAAGTACTCCATCGCCATTCCCGTAGCCTGTTCCTCGCCGAGCGCCCAGTCGCTGTTGAGGATCTTGTCGATCACTCCGGCGTCGCGCAGCCTGGAAAGAGCACGGTGGAAGCGCTGTTCCAGTTCTGCCTGGGACTCCTCGGGCAGAGTTTGCATCCACGCGATTAATGCCTCCGCTTCAAATAGGCTCACCGGCACCATCTGCCGGCAACAGGCTCCGCATCCCGCACGGCAGGAAATTGGCTTGCCCACACTCTTGGCACGTTCGCCGATTCCGTCCACAATCGCACTATCGAGCTTCTGGATGATGGGCAGGAGCTCGGTGAGAGTGGTTTGTCCGGCTGGCACCTCGACCTCGGCACGGAGCGAGTTTTCTCCAAACGACAGCGTAAACGCCGCGTTTGCGGTCGCAGAACCGGATTCCTCTCTTGGGCCAGGCATGATCGGCTCCCACTTAAAGACACGCAATGCACCTGATTGTATCCCGCGCCTCGCAGGTCTCTGCGACCGAACCGCCCTGAAGGCGCGAACCGGCTGCGCGCTCGATATTCGAGCGCGTGGTTCCACCCGGCATGTCACAACCAGACGTAACCGCGCAGAAGTAACCGCGAGGAGCCGATACGTGGAAGTTGTTGGCTGACAAGGCTGAATCATGCTACCGTGTTTCTACTGGTCAGCGCGAACCCAAACGAGCAATTTTCCCCCAGATCGGCTGGTTTTCTGGGTCCTCGACCTCCAGCAATCCTCGTCCCACGTGGCCGCGGGCAAATAAAGTGGATGCGACGACCGAAAAGAAGAAAATTGGCAAGTACGAGATCACGGGCATCCTGGGCCGCGGCGGCATGGGGGTGGTGTACCGCGCCGAAGATAAGCGCATCGGCAGACTGGTAGCCATCAAGACCCTGACCGAGGGCTTTTCAGGCCAGCCGGAGATGCTGGAGCGGTTCTACCGCGAGGCCCAGGCCGGCATCCTGCAACATCCGAACATCGTCATTGTCTACGATCTGGGCGATGAAGACGGCGTGCCCTTCATCGTCATGGAGTTCGTCGAAGGCGAACCGCTCGACAAGCTGATCGGCTCAGGCCGGCAAATCTCCATTGTCGAAAAATTGAGCATCATCGAACAGGTTTGCGCGGCTCTGGGATACGCCCACCAGCGAGGCGTGGTTCATCGCGACATCAAGCCGGCCAATGTAATGGTTCAGCCCAATGGACACGCCAAGCTCGTGGACTTTGGCATCGCCCGGGTGCAGAGCTCCAAGGGGGAAAGCGGCCTCACCCGCACAGGGAATGTGATCGGCACAATCCACTACATCGCGCCGGAACGGCTCAAAGGCAGGCCCTTCGACGGACGCTCCGATATTTTCTCGACCGGCGTGATGCTCTACCTGCTTCTCACCGGACAACTGCCGTTCACCGGTGAAGACATGGCCGTGCTGCAGAAGCTGGTCAATGACCCGCATCCTCCCCTCGGAACGTTTCTCACCAATTACCCTCCAGCGCTCGATGCCATCATTGATCGCGCTCTGGCCAAGGACCCGGACCAGCGCTATACAACCGCCGAGGAGTTCGCCAACGATCTGCACGCGGTGGGCGAAGAGCTCAAAAAAGGCCAGGTAGCCGGGTTGTTCAACGATGCAGAACGGCTGACCGCGGAGCAGCAGTTCGGGCGCGCGCGAGAGATTCTGCTGCAATTGGTAAGAATCGATCCGCAGCACACCGGGGCTAAGCAGCTGCTCGGCATCGTGCAACAGAACCTGGTCCAATTGCAGCGCGCCGAGCAGGTGCGGCAGTTGATTGCCGAGGCTGAAGAGGCGGCAGCTTCGTCGCGCTTTGCTGAAGCCCTTAACTCTCTCGATCAGGCGATTGCGCTCGACCCTGCCAACGCGCAGCTCAAGACCCGGTTTGAAGCGATCAGGGAAGAGAAGCGCCGCTACGATGAAATCGGCAGCCTGGTGAGGCAGGCCGACACGCTGCGGGAGCGCGGCGATCTGTCCGGAGCGCTGAATGCAGTGGAAAAGGCGCTTCAGTTAAATCAGCAAGACACCAAGATCCGCACGCTGCACGCCGAAATTTCGCGCCAAGTGAAGCTGGCCGCGCAGCAGAACCAGATTCGCGAGTTGATGGGCAACGCGCGCGTTGAACTTTCATCGCGCCGGTTCACAGCGGCCATTGAAATCCTGCGCGAAGTCGGCAAGCTCGATCCTTCGCTGCCTGAGATGGAGGCCCTGCTCCAGACGGCGATGGCCGGCCAGGAACAGGAGCGCCGCCGCAAACTGCTCGATCAGATTGAGGCGGAGATCGAACGATGCCTGGCAGCCGAGGAATACGACCGGGCCACCGAGCTTGCGGATCGTGCAGTGGAACAACTACCCAGCGAGGCATCGCTGCTGCAGTTGAAGACGCGCGTCGCGCTCCTGACGCGCCAGTTCCGCACCCGGAAACTCGTGGATTCGACCACGGCGAAAGCTCAGGAAGCATTCGTTCAGTCTCCCGGTGAGGCGCTGCTGATAGTGCAGAAGGCGCTGCAGGAGCTGCCCGGCGAAGAGCGGCTCCTGGCGCTTGAGGACTCGCTGCGGCAAAGACTCAAGGCGCGCGAAAAGGAGGAAGTCCGCGGACGGTATCTGCGCGAGGCGCAAGACGCAATCGGTCGAAGTCAGTTCGAAAAGGCGGTCGAGATTCTGGAGTCGTACCAGCTCGAGTTTGCCGACGCGGCTGGCGTGGGCGAACTGCTGGAATCTGCCCGCAAGGAACTCGCACAACAAAAGCGGCGCACCCGAATCGCTGCCACGGTCTCGCAGGCCCGCGAGCTATTACTCAGCGAGCAATTCGACCAGGCCATTCATCTTCTCGAGCCCGCCGTAGCCGAAACCT
>JASHVU010000307.1 GCA_030044455.1 Acidobacteriaceae bacterium
ACTTTGTTGCAGCGGGCGCCAACGCGCAGGGACAATCGGTGTTCGCCGTCACTCTCGACGAACACAATCGCGAAGTAGCCAGCTACCGCCGCGCCTTGAAGAAGACAGGTGGAAAATGAGGGCGCGCCGCGCACTCTCCGCCTGCGGACTGACCCTGCCTGTAATGCTGGCCGGCTGCTCGCTGCTGCCAACAACCCGCCATTTGCCCGTGCCGAAGGCGCCGGCCATTGTGAAAGACGCAACCGCGAAGGAGTTGGTTGAAGAAATCAACAAGCGATGGGAAGCCCTGAATACGCTGACGGCAACGGTGGAGATCCAGGCCACGGAGTTGAAAACGGACACAGGTCTCGAAAAAGACTTCCCCAGCTGCCGGGGATACATTGTGTTGCGCAAGCCCGACATGCTGCGCGTAGCCGGGACTTACTTCGGGGCGCGAGTCTTCGACATGGCCAGCGACGGACAACACTTCACACTGGTGATTCCACATCAGAACCTGGCCATCGAGGGCTCAAACTCGGTGAAGCAGAAATCCGAGAACCAGATGCTGAACCTGCGACCGGATTTCTTTCTGGACTCGATACTGGTGCGCGACCTCAATCCTGAAGACGAGTTCATAAGGACCGCAGATACGGTAACGGTGGAGGACGCGGCGAAGAAGCATTTGTACTCGGTTCCGGAGTACGTGCTAAGCGTAGTGCGCCACAAGCCGAATAGCCAGGAGTTGACACTGACGCGCACAATCACCTTCCATCGCGACGATCTTTTGCCTTATGGTCAAGAAATTTACGACAGCAACGGAAACCTGGAAACGGAGGTGACTTACGGCGACTACGCGAGTTTCAGCGCCGGACAGTATCCCTCCAAAGTGACGATCAAGCGCCCGCTCGAAGGCATTCAGCTTGTGCTGACGGTAGATAGGGTCCAAGAGAATGTCGACCTTCCGGCCGACGAATTCGAAGTGCAGATCCCGGCCGGGACAAAGATCCAGAATCTGAAGTAGTGATCGCCTCACCCTACTGTTGCGGCGCCGGCGGAGGTCCTTGCGAAAGCGGTTGACGCGGCATCCCGCCGCTTCCCGGGGGCGGCGGCGCTCCCATGCTGTTCACCGCGGTTGCGGTAAACACACCATCTTTCACTGCGCCTTCAGCGCGCACCATGTCGCCCACCTGAATATCGGCAAGGGTAATGGGATCGCGGCGCTGGCGGAAGGTCGTATTCTCATCGGCGACGAAACTGTGCGGTGCGTTGTCGACTGAGCCGGTAACCGTCACCTTCACTCCATCGATGGCGGTGACCCTGCCCATCAGCCAGGTCTTGCCGAAATTGGCATTCATTTCGCGGATCTGAGCCACGCGCTCGGGGTCAAGCTGCACGATAAACGTTGCGGGCACTGACTTCGCGGTTTCGTCGACTTGGCCGCGCACCTGGATGACATCGCCCGCTTTTATGTCAGCGGGCTTGAGCTGCTGGGGTGGATTACCGCCCCTGCCTCGTCCCTGCCATCCACCCTGCCCGCCGCCATTGCCTTGGCCAGCACCGTTGCCTTGCCCGTCGCCGTTGCCCTGGCCGCCCTCGCGGCGCACATAGGCAGGCATTTTTAGGATTCGTGTGTCGGTGGTGAAATGTACGGTATACACTTCGCCGGCATCGGTCTTGATGGTGTATTGGTCGGCTGCGGCTGCAGTCACAGTACCCATCAGGCCGCCGCCCATCATGCCGCCAAACCCGCCGCCACCGCGGCGCTGCCCGTAACCGCCCCCGCCATTTTGACCGCCCCCGTTTTGGCTACCTTGAAGTGGTGGAGTTGAATCCTGTGACGAAGCGGCCACGGCAGTTGCAGCCGCAAGCACTAACACCGAAACGAAACGGAAACAGGTGTGCATCTTCATGATGAGATAGACGGGTTTAGCGCGCAATTGGACGACCGACTGTTGGACGGCCTTGGTGGACGGCGAGCCGGACCCGGCGCGCAAATATTCTCAGCGGGCTTGCTCGGGTTTGGCGTTGGTTTGTGATGCCAGCAACTGTTTGAAGTCAGGATTGTCGCGTAGGCTGGCGAAGGCCACGTCAGAAGCGACCTTTTTGGGGTTGGTAAAGCCTTCGTCAATGGCCATGCGGAGATATTGCAGAGCGCAATCGGTTTGCCCCAGGCGGACGCAGCCCAGCGCCATGTAATAGTTCATGGCGCCGCGTTCGGCTATGGACGAGGGATTCTGCACCTGCGGGGTGCCATGGTCTTCAAAAATCTGCGGATCGAGAGTTAGCGCCTGCTGATAAGCATCCCACCCACGCTTGTATTTGCGCTGAGCCAGCAGATTGGTGCCCAGATTCTTGTAGACCAAAGCCGAATGCGCATTGACCTTGAGTGCCTTGCGGTAGAGATGTTCGGCCTCGGAGTATTGCTTCTGCGAGTCATAAACTGTGGCCAGGTTGTTGATAACATCTGCGTTATGGGAATCGAGCTTGAGCGACTCGCGATAGCAGTGGGTGGCCTCGCGAACATTAAACATCATTTGGTAGGCGATCCCCATCTTGTTCCAGATCACCGCGGACCGCGGCGCTTTTTGGTAGGCGGCAATGGCTGCCTGGTACCTCTGGTGCATGGTAAGCGAGTCACCCAGATCCTCAGGAGTTGGAGGGGGCAGGGGTGCCTTCACAACGGGGGTCGCGGCAGCAGCCGGTGCCTGAACGGAAGATGGAGCGGTAGTGGACGCCGGCGCCTGTGCGGGCGCTTGAGCAGGAGGTGTGGCCTGAACCTGAATGGAATCAGTGGCTGAAATCGGCGCTGCAGCCTCGACGGTTGATGGTTGCTGAGCTGTCAGGAAGGCGGTCGTCAGCCCCGGAACGAGGAGAACAAAATAAACTAACGTCCTAGTCATATTCCCTCCTGGCTTTGCCAGTTCGCAAAGTAGGCGGAACGCATCGAAAATACGGATGCCCATCGGCTGCGGCACGGATGCCCGTCGATAGCAATTAAAGCACTATTCATAATCAATGAAAAGGCAAATGAGGGTCCATAGCCGATTTCCGACTTTTGTGCAGGCCGGTTCGGACGTTGGTAAACCGAAGATTCAATTCGCATCAACCTGCAGGAGCTACACTTTGTTGGACGCGGGAGGGTGAAATTCTATATGGAGCACGAAGCGAGCAATTCTGCTGTGGCCGTTCCGGAACAGAGCCTGATGGAGAGGCTTCGCGAGGTGCGGCAGCGCACCCTCGATCTCTGTACTTCGCTCACCGCGGAAGACATGATGGTGCAGTCGTGCCCCGAGGCCTCGCCGGCAAAATGGCATCTAGCCCACACTGCATGGTTTTTCGAGTCATTCATCCTGAGCAAGTTCGCGCCCGAGTACCGCGTTTTCAACCCTGATTTTCCGTGGCTCTTCAACAGCTATTACGAGGGGTTTTCAGCGTTTCCTGAGAAAAAGCTGCGCTCTTCGTTTTCCCGGCCGGGGCTCAATGAGGTTTTTGACTACCGCAAGCACGTCGACGAGTCACTCAATCGGCTGATGGAGAGTGGAGCGCCGCCGGCCGCGCTCGAGCGCATCGAGCTGGGAGTGAATCACGAGGAGCAGCACCAGGAACTGCTGCTTACCGATATGCTGCATGCTTTTTACACCAATCCGCTGAGACCGAAGTACTGGGAACAGGGAACGGGGATCAGGGATCAGAAAAACAGGGAACAGGGATCAGAGATCAGGGATCAGCCGGCAGCGCTCGGATTTCGGCAGTTCCAAGGTGGATTGTGCGAGATTGGCTTCGCGGGTGAGGGATTCTGTTTTGACAACGAACTGGCCCGCCATCAGGTTTGGCTGCAGCCGTACGGACTGGCTGACCGGCTGGTGACTTGCGGCGAGTATCTGGAATTTATAGGCGATGGCGGCTACTCGCGGCCGGAGTTGTGGCTTTCGGCCGGCTGGGCGGCAGTGAAAACGCAGGGCTGGCGGGCGCCACTTTACTGGTGGAAAGAGGACGGCGCAAAAGAAAACGGAGCAGACGAGGGCGAACGGAGTGTCTTCACCCTGCGTGGTGCTGTGCCTTTGAGCTGGATGATGGATGCACCGGTGAGTCACATCAGCTTTTTTGAAGCCGACGCCTATGCGCGCTGGGCGGGGCGCCGGCTGCCATCCGAGGCAGAATGGGAGGTTGCCGCCGAGGGCATCCCGGTCGATGGCAATCTGCTGGATTCCTGGAATCTGACGCCTGTCCCTGCCACAAATCTCATCCGAAACGAGAACGGTGCGAAGCACCAAAACGAGAATGGTGCGAAGCACTACGGGGATTGTTGGGTGTGGACAGGGAGTGCATACCTACCCTATCCCGGGTTCAGGCCGCTGGAGGGTGCACTGGGCGAGTACAACGGTAAATTCATGAGCGGACAGATGGTCTTGCGCGGCGGCAGCTGCGTCACGCCGAAGAAGCACATCCGGGCAAGCTATCGCAATTTCTTTGCCCCCGAGACGCGCTGGCAGTTTTCCGGAATAAGATTAGCGTCCTGAATACGAATTCCGCATCCAAGGGACAATCATGAGTCTCGCAGCTTCCCCTGCAGCTCCCCTTCAAATCGACGAACAACTGGCGAGGGTCGCCCAAAGCGGATTGGCTTCGCGCCCCAAAACGCTGCCGCCGTGGCTCTTTTACGATGAGGCGGGCTCGGAGCTTTTCGAGCAGATCACCGAACTGCCCGAGTACTACCTGACGCGGACGGAGCGTTCCATCTTCGAGCGCCACGCCAGCGAGATGGTTCGACTGGCGGCCGGGGGTAGCCGGCTGCGGTTTACCGAGCTTGGTGCGGGTTCGGCAGAGAAGACGCACGTGCTGATGAAGGCGGCTTTGGCGCTGCAGAACCAGCTGGTCTTTGAGGCCGTCGACGTCTCTGCTACTGCGCTGCTGGTGGCGCAGGCTCGGATCGAGCGCGAGATTCCGGGAGTGCATGCCGCGCTGCTTGAGATGGACTACACTAACGGATTTGAGCTCGAGGCCTGCGATCGAGGCGAGCGGCGACTTGTGCTCTACATCGGATCGAGTATTGGCAATTTTGAGCCGGAAGAGTCGGCAAGGATATTGCACAAGGTACGCAGGCAGCTCGACCCGGGAGACGGGCTTTTGCTGGGCGTGGACCTGGTGAAGGACAAGTCAGCACTGCAGGCGGCGTACGACGATGCGGCAGGAGTGACCGCAGCCTTCAACAAAAACATGCTGGTACGAATGAACCGGGAGCTGGCTGCGGACTTCGATCTTGACCGATTCCTCCATCGGGCGCTTTGGAACAACACGATGTCACGAATGGAGATGCATTTGGAGAGCTGCGTCGACCAGTGCGTGCGTTTTGCGGCGCTCGATTGGGAGGTTGAGTTCGCTGCGGGCGAGTCCATCCATACCGAGAACAGCTACAAGTACCGGCCCGGCGACGCAGAGGCGATGCTAGCCGCGGAGGGTTTTGCCTGTGCCGGAACATGGACGGACGAACGGGGATGGTTTGAGGTGGTTTTAGGACAAGCCAGTAGCCGATAGGGATTGGCCAATAGAAGACAGCAAGCGCGGCCCCTCTACAGGCTGTTCTCTACAGGCTGCTCCACTACTTCGGCTGCGCGATCCGGACCAGCAGAATATCGTGGGTGGGAATCTCGAGCGGCATGTTTTCAGTGAGCTCGATATCCTTGCCGGTCCACAGGTCCTTGCCCTTCTGCGTGCCGTGCAGGCCAAGTTTGGTCAGGTTCAAATGGAAAGGGTGCGTGGAATAGCGGGCGCTGCCGGCGTTCAGCACTGCAATTGCCATTGCTCCGCCGGCAAGGTGCCGCGCCCACACATCCACTTCACCATCGGAGTAGACGTGGGTGGCCTCATGTCCCAGCTTGTCCTGGTCGATGGCGATCACATCGCGATTGGTAAGGATGTCCTTGATCTCCGGCTTCATGTGGGGCAGATCGTTGCCGGCGAGCAGCGGCGCCGCCAGCATCGCCCACATGGAGAAATGGGTGCGGTTCTCGGCGAGGGAGAGCCTGCCATTGCCCACCTCCAGCATGTCGGGGTCGTTCCAATGGCCGGGTGCGGCGTATTTCGCCAGGCCCTGCTGCTCATTGAGAATGGAGTAGATGCTGTCCCATCTGGGCTCAATGTCTCCGGTGGCGCGCCACAGGTTGGCTCCCACGCTCGGACCCCACTCCCAGACTGCGTCCCAGCCGTACTGGCACAGCGAATAGACGATCGGCCGACCGGTTGACTTGAGGGCCTGATGCATCTTTTCGTAGGCGCCGATCATCAGCTTCATCTGCGCGGCCCTGTCGTCCGGCGCCTGCTTCATCATGACAGCGGGAATAAAACTGCAGAGATCGTATTTCAGGTAGTCGATGCCCCACGAGGCGTAGAGCTGCGCGTCCTGCAATTCGTGGTCGAGTGAACCTGCAAATCCGGCACAGGTCTTGGGGCCCGGCGAGGAATAGATTCCCAATTTGAGCCCCTTCGAATGCACGTAGTCGGCCAGGGCCTTCATGTCAGGAAACTTTGAATTGGTGTGCAGCACGCCGTCGGCGTCGCGCTCGCCCTCCCAGGTATCATCAATGTTCACATAGATGTAGCCTGCGTCTTTCATCCCATTGGCGACAATCTGGTCAGCGGCATTACGAATGTCTTGCTCCGTCACATTGTGACCAAAGTGGTTCCAACTATTCCAGCCCATGGGAGGTCGCTGCGCGAGATCGTTGCCCTGCGCATTTGCGGTAACAGTGGACAAGCTCATCTGCACTGCTACAAGCAATCCGAGAATTGTGACTGTGATCGAATTCCGCATTTTCTCTTTAACTTTCTTGTTCT
>JASHVU010000308.1 GCA_030044455.1 Acidobacteriaceae bacterium
ACGGCGTCGACATTTTCGATTGCTGTGTTTTACCTGATGAGCGAGCGGGAGCTTTTCCCGAAGACGTGGAAGAAGACGTTTTACTATCTGCCATTTTTGATGGCGCTGGGCATCGGGCTCACCATTACGAATACCAAGGCGGTGATGGAAGCACTGTTCGGCATCAAGAGCCCATTCGTGCGCACGCCGAAATTCGCGGTGGCCAAGAAAGGCGAAAAGTCGCAGGCCGCCAAATATCGCAAGCGGCTCAAACTTGCGCCATGGATTGAGTTGCTGATGGGCTGCTATTTTGCGGCAGCCATCTGGTACACCTTCGCGAACAAGAACTACTTCACCGCGCCCTTCCTCATTCTCTTTGTGGTGGGGTACTGGTACACGGGGCTGATGAGCCTGCTGCAGGGGCGGTTTGAGCGCTGGCGGTCTGGAGTGAACACCGAGGAATCGAGCGCCAAGCCGTACCCGGTGGGGGTGTAGGGGAGCCATGGATAAGCCCCAGCGCGGGCTGGGGATTCTCTGGGATTTTCGCAAGGCACGTTCGCAGCTTCGTAAATATGAGGTTTCCTTTGAAGAGGCCGCCGACGTTTTGGGAGATTTCCTTCATCATCTTTTCCGCCCCTTCTCTTTCAACCCCAGATACTTTCGGTGAATGAGGATTCCTCAACACCTCCGCACCTCTCCCTCCCAGCTTTCTTCGGGGTGGGATGCACGAGCTATCCATGTTGATTACATGCAGATGTAATTGAGCCGGTAAACATCTCCGGAGGAACCGAATGTTCCATTGTACGAATAGCCGACTAATGACGACGCAGCGGTTGTGCCATTGTCGGTGAAGGAACTTCCAGGCGGCCATCCGTGGCCAGCCCCATTGTTGCCGATGTAAATGCAGATAGGGGCGGTTGGAAATGGGCTGGAGAACGTCAGGGTGATGTTGCCGGTTGAGCTTGGATTTGTGCCTGCGGTCAGGCTTATCTCCCCGGCCATGTCGGTGCCGGAGTAAACCGAGCATGTTGCACCGGTACCACCGCCATTTGTCCACGAACACGTTGGCGCGCTCCCGCTCCGCTGTAGGCGATTTGTTGTGGGGCTGGTTAGGGTTTTATTGGCCAAAGTTTGGGTGGCCGCATCGCCGACGATGTTCCCGATTGCCGAGTTGGGAAGGGTCGCGTAAAGACTGGCCGTGCTTCCATTCCAGTGATAAAACCGGACCAGACCTCCGGCTCCAGACCCGGACCCAATGTTCACAAACACGTCGCCTTCGCCGAGGCCGTTGGAAAAGTCCCTTGCAAAAGCCATTCCGCTGTTAAGCAGGGAGGGATTGCCGTTCGGCGGGTTCCCAACTTCGCCTTGAGCGTAGAGCCAATGCGTCCAACCCTGATCTGTGCCGCTTGGGCTTGTGCCGCCGGCGGGTCCACTCATCATCTGGCCATTCCACTTATAGGAGAGGCCGGATGTACTGCACAAAGCCGGGGCGGTCTCTCCATTTACAACGTCGTAGCCGTAGAACTCGTTGCCGTAGGTTCCGCAGTCAATGTATATGCTCGGAACTCCGGCGACGCCGCCGATGGTTCCAAAAAAGAAGTTCGAAGAGCATCCCGTTGTACTACCGGGATTCATGCATTTGATTCCGTATCCAGCGCCAGAGGTTCTGAAGGTCTGGATCCCATAAAACCACGCATTATCCGAACTATTGATATTAAGGCCGGCAATTCCCGTAAAGGCCAAGCTTAGATTTTCGACCAGATTCTGGGTGAAATCACCCGTGGAATCTCCGTCGAGCTGCACAGAAATCGGGCTATTTCGCGAGTAGATATTGCCAAAGTAATTCCAGGAGTTATTGATGTTAGCAGCCGTAGCCGAAACCTTCCACCAGAACCCGATTGCCGTACAATTGCTGGCGGCAAGATCGGAAAAATGCGAGGTTTCAACTGTATCGAAAACGAAACCGTAAGCCCCAGCGGAATTACAGTTGACTGCGATGTTCTCGACGCGCAGACCGCTGGCCGCATGAGATGCCCCGTTCCCGATGACGATGGCGCCGCTGCCGCTGCCGGAGGTGCACACCAGCTCGGTGCCGTAGTTTCCGCCGAGAAACGCGACATCTCCTAAGCCATATCCCAGCAAAGCGCTGCCGTTGGCCGCAGAGCTAAGGTTGAAGAGTGGGCACGGTCCCGTAATGGTTCCGGGGCCAAGTTGAACAGTCACGGGAGTGCCCGATGGAAAGGTGATCGCTCCAGTGGCCGTGAAGTTCCCCCCCAGGACCTCGATTGCGCAGCCCGTGGTCGGACAGTTTGCCATCGTGGACGGCAGCGCCGACCACGGCACCCCTTTCAGAATCGTCGTTCCTTGGCCGATTGGTGCGACGCCGGAATTCGCCTGGGCGTTTGCCAAGGCTGCAAGTGTGATGCAGCAGGCAATTGCTGCGCGAAAGGCGGTGTCCCTCTCGCTTTTCATCTTTGCATCTCCTCTCCACGCCCGGCCTGAATGAATCTACATGCGATTTATTGTTCAGCAACTTTTCGAAAGACCGCAGACCCGAACATATCAGGGACTTCGATCAGGAACTCGGGCTTGTCTGCCAGGAATTCAACAGCCGCGCGTCGTATAGCGTGGTCCGATTCCGGCGAATTGAAGTCGTGCATGAAAAAGAATCCGCCGCGTACCATGCGTGGATCAAAGAACTGGAATGCATCGGCCGCAGAGCGGTACAAATCGAAATCGAGGAGCACGAATGCGAATCTTTCATCCTCGAGGCCAGAGGCGGTTTGAGGAAAGTACCCTTTCCTGAATTCAACATTGCGTGTGTCTCCGAGGCGCCTGCTGACCGCCTCCTGCGCGCTGTCCCGGAAACGGACGTCCTTCGCCCCCCCCCAACGCGTCCTCGGGAAAGCCTTCAAAGGTGTCGAAAAGGTATAACCGACGATCAGGGGCCTGGCGATGAATCAATGCGCTGGTAACGCCGCGATAGACGCCGAGTTCAGCAAACGCGCCCTCAATGCAATCCGCTAGAACACGCTGGATGGCCAAGCCGAGTGTGGCGTATCGGACGTCATCGGGTTCCCGCTCAATGCGATCGACGATCTCTGAGGAATAAGTCGGGAACAGCATCGTCTTGCGGATGCGGGTGAGCCTTGCGATTCTTCGGGCTCCGAACAGGCGTCCCGCCTTAAAGGAACGAATCGTGTCGGACCTGGCGATAGTCTTCGATAGTTTCTCTTTCCCCTCA
>JASHVU010000309.1 GCA_030044455.1 Acidobacteriaceae bacterium
ATTCTAAGTAGTTCAAATAAAACCTGATAAATTGCGGTTCGTCATTGACAAAGGTTCTGCTTTGAGATTTTAATGCTCTTCTGTATACGAAAATCTGGGCGGAAGTATTTTAGATAAACGTTTGTCTGAAATACGGATAACGGTTTCTTGTGAAGCAATTCAAGAGGTTTCTGGAATATCCATCGTGTGTGGAAACATGGTTGTGGCGCGAAAACTCGCTCCTCCCCTCCTGATGGCTGGGTCGATTCTCATTGGGTGCGGCGGTGGTAACTCAGGAGGGACAAATCCTCCCCAATCCGCAAGCATCCCCACCTTCAGCCCGTCACCCGGCACTTTTACCTCGGCACAGACCGTCACCTTGGCGGATGCGACGCCTGCTGCGTCTATTTACTACACCGTAGATGGCAGCACACCCACCGCAGCATCGATCCTATACTCGTCTGCCTCGCCGATCTCGGTTTCAACCACAACCACCATTAAAGCCATCGCCGTGGCCTCCGGATTCTCCGACAGCGCGGTAGCATCAGGCGCATTCACCATCAACCTTCCCACCGCGGCCTCTCCTACATTCAGCCCAGCGCCCGGCTCCTATAGCACAGCGCAAAGCGTATCCCTTGCAGATACCACACCCGGCGCGTCCATTTACTACACCACGAACGGCACTACCCCGACCACTTCGTCCACGCTCTTTTCTGCTTCGAGCCCAGTCGCCGTTGCCACCACGACTACGATTTCAGCCGTGGCAGTTGCATCCGGTTATACCCAAAGCGCCGTTGCCGCCGGAACCTATACATTCCCGGCGTCCGGAGCGTCGATTTCAGTTGTCGAGAGCACCAACGACGAGTCCACGCTGATGGCAGCGCAGCCAAGCCTCAACTTCTCCACCAGCACCGGAGACGCCGGAACCAACACTGTGGTGGTCGACGCAACGCAGCAGTATCAGACCATTGACGGATTCGGCGCTGCCTTTACTGACTCAGCCGCCTACCTGCTGAATGAAGTCGCGCAACCGAGCCAGCTCTCGACAGCCATGAGCAACCTGTTCACGCGTAATGGAACGGGCATCGGCCTGAGTTTCATGCGCAACCCAATGGGCGCCTCCGATATTGCCCGTACGGTGTATTCGTTCGACGATCAGCCGGTCGGCTCTACGGATCCAACGCTGGCCGGCTTTTCAATCCAGCACGATCAGGCCGACATCATCCCCATCATTCTCCAGGCAAAAACACTCAATCCGCAGTTAAAGATTATGGCCAATCCGTGGAGTCCGCCCGGATGGATGAAAGACCCGACTTCAATGAGTCCGGTGTCGATGCTGGGCGGCACGCTGCTGATGACAAATGCAAATGAGACCGCCTTTGCCAATTATTTTGTGAAGTACATCCAGGCATACCAGGCCGCCGGAATCAAGATCGACTACATCTCGCTCGAAAACGAGCCGCTCAACATAACCACCGCATATCCCAGCATGGGCATGAGCGACACAAGCCAGCTTGCCCTGCTCGAGAGCTACGTTCTGCCGGCGCTCCAATCAAACAATCTCACCACAAAGGTTTTTGTCTACGACCACAACTGGGACACTCCCTCCTATCCTGAATATGTTTTGGGCAATCTCACCAGTACGCAGCTTGCGCAGGTGGCCGGCACCGCATGGCACGGATATGCCGGCACACCAGGCGCGCAGCAGACCGTTCAAAACATGTTTCCAAGTCTCGGCACGTGGATGACCGAGCACTCCGGCGGCACGTGGATCAGCGACCAATTCACTTCGGATTTTCTTGAGATCACCCAGGTATTGCGTAACTCAGCGAAAGCCTACGTCAAGTGGAGTCTTGCGCTCGACCAGAACCTCGGCCCGAACCTTACCCAGGATGCAGGCCTGGGCGGCTGCAACACCTGCACGCCGATCGTAACGGTCAACAGCTCCACCGGCGCGATTACTTACGACATTGAGTACTACACGCTCGGACACTTCAGTAAGTATGTCCTTCCCGGCGCGGTGCGCATTTACTCCAGCAACACTCCGGCAATAGCAACCGCCGCGTTTCTCAACCCTGACGGCTCGACGGCGTTGATCGCATACAACAGCGCAACGCAAAGCCAGGTCTTCAACGTGCAATGGGGCAGCGGGCTCGGTTTCCAGTACACCCTTCCAGCGCTTTCTGCGGCGACCTTTACCTGGACCAACGCCCAGAGCGGCGCTCCAACTACCGCAGCAACAGCGCAGATCCAGGGGTCGAGTTACTCAAACGAAAGCGGCCTCGAGACGGAGGATACCGGCGACACTACTGGCGAGTACGATCTTGGCTATCTCACTTCCGGCTCCTGGGTCGTTTACAACAACGTCGACTTTGGCAGCTCCGGCTCCATCAGCGTGGTCAATGTGCGCACGGCAAGCGCGGGCAACGGAGGTATGGCAACGTTCTACCTTGACAGCATGACGTCAACTCCAATCGCCACCGTATCGCTGCCGGTAACCGGCGGCTGGCAAACCTGGCAAACAGTAAGTGGAACAGTAACTGGCGCTTCAGGCGTCCATAACCTGTATGTAGTATTCACCGGAGGCGGGGCGACCGACAGCATCTCGAACCTGAACTGGTTCCAATTCAACTAGAGTTGTCGAGATTGCAACGCCTTTCCGGCATCGCAATTAGTAAATCGCCTTATTAAAGGGCTATTCGGATGCAATCGGTAACAAGCGTTGTACAATCATCTGAAAATCAGGTGATTCAAAGGATTTCAGAGAATTCATGAAAGATTCTGTGAGCGATAAGAGGGTAGAGGAGAGGCCCAAGTCGAGACCACACCAGACTCCAAGTTTGAAACAACTGGCCGAGCATCTTGGGCTCAATCCGGCCACGGTTTCAGTGGTGCTCAACGAGGTGCCGGGCAGGTCGATCCCGCAGTCGACGCGAGATCGCATCAAAGCCGCCGCCAAGGCAATGAACTACCAGCCCAATCTGCTGGCACGCTCATTGCGTAGCAGGCGCACGCTCACCATCGGAATCCTGGTACCAGAGCTGGGCGATGGCTACCACACGCAAGTGATGAGCGGTATCGGCGATCAGCTCATCAAAGCCGGATATTTCTACTTCACCGCGCACCACAGGCACAAGCCGAACCTCATCGAAGAATACACACGGATGTTGATTGGCCGCGGCGCGCAGGGCCTGATTGCGATCGACACACTGCTCGAGCATCCGGTCAGCATTCCAGTGGTCGCGGTTGCAGGACACAAGCACATCGAAGGCGTGACCAACGTTGTGCTCGATCACTACCGTGCCGCCGAGCTCGCTCTCAATCATCTTTATGGTCTGGGGCACCGGAAAATTGCATTCATGCATGGCCAGCCATTCAGTTCGGACTCCGATGAGCGCTGGAAAGGTCTCGTTGTTGTTGCCGAGCGGCTGGGCCTTGAGATCAAGCCTGAGTTGGTCGTGAAACTTGATCGCGATATGTCGTCGCCTGAGCTTGGCTATCCGGTGGTGCAGCAACTGCTGGCGGCCAGCCAGCCCTTTACCGCGATCGTGGCTTTTAACGATATCTCGGCTATCGGAGCCATCCGCGCCTTGAAGGATTGCAATCTTCGCGTGCCCGAGGATGTTTCGGTGATAGGCTTCGACGATATCAAGGCTGCAGCATTTACGCTGCCGAGGCTTTCGACGATTAACCAGCCTCTCGAAGAGATTGGCCGTATCGCCACGCAGAGCCTATTGAACCGCATCCACAACACGGTTTCCCCGCGCGACGAAATCAAAGTGGACCCTGTGCTGATGGTCCGCGAATCGACAGGGCCTGTAGCGGGTTAAAGAAATTGCGCTCCTAATCCGTTTCATCGAACCACGATGAAAGCGCAGGCGTGATTAGAATTTTCCAATTCGGAAAGTGAGTTTAAGCCCGGACCCAGGTCTTATCCCGAGTCCAACGATTTCATCCGTTTTTGGAGACTTGCCGGAAACCCGAATCGTCCTCTCATTGTCACGGCTGAGCCTGTCAATTAGTTAGACGGCATCAGTCGTCGCGCATTCTCCGTAAAGGTGCAACCTGCTGTCGGTCCTTGGTTCGTTTGGCGGATTGAGGGTGATTGGTGTGCAAAGTGAGAACTGAGGCCAACGAGCCGCTCAATGGACCCACGAGATGCCGCCGGTTAAACCGCGACGAAATGGTGCGTTGATTTGGAGTGTCGTGAAGCAGCGGAGCCGGCAACCAAATGTGACTCACATTGATCGGTTTCAGCAGTTCGACTCTGGTTACCGCTTCAAAAGTCCGCCATTCGCCCGGGTCGGGCAAGACTTCCCGGCTACTTCGTCACCGCGTTCATTTCAAGATAGCCTTGGGGTGGAATACCGAAAGCATCTGCAACACGATTGAAGAATGCGAACATCGCCGTGATATAGACAGCTTCAGCGATCTGCGGTTCAGTCCAGCCATGATCGCGCAGCAACTGCACATCTCCGGCGGTCGTTCGATACGCGGCCTCAGTCACCTTCGTCACGTAGTCCAGCAACGCGCGCTCTGCCGGGCTCAGTTCCGCTTCATCGAGCTTGCCATGGGCCAGCGCCTGTACCGTTTTTTCATCTGCTCCCTGAACACGCAGGAAGTATGCATGTGAGTCCAGTCAATAGGGGCAGCGATTAAGCCAAGAAACCCAGCTGGCAATGGCCTCTTTCTGACGCCGACTCAAGTGCCCCTCAGAAAAGTGCACCGTGTCACCAAACTTCATCACATCGCGAAGAAAGTCGGGCCGGTAACCGAAGCACTTCAGAATACCCGGCAGCTTCTGCCTGCCCGATTTCTGACGCCACTCGTCATAGACCGCAGCCACGTCACCAGTCGCATCGGCATCTTCAATCAGCTCGATCTTGGTCTTTTCATTGTCCACGGCGCACTCCTGACTATCTCTGGATATACCATGAGGGCAATTTTCGCAAGCTATGATTCTCAACGCCAAGAAAGTTTAGGACGGGCGCTGCGCTCAATGTCGTTAAAAGTGCCATGACCACCATCATTGAAAAGAGGGTGGGCGAAAATGCGCCTACGTTATAGGCGATGTTGAGCACGACCAGTTCAACCAGCCCGCGCGTGTTCAAGAGGGCGCCAAGCGCAGCTGCGTAACGCCATGGATGCCCGTTCCAGCGTGCGGCCAGCACGGCGCCTCCCATCTTGCCGAACACGGCGGCCAGCAACACGACGCCTGTCCATTGCAACGCCGATTTGCCATACAGCAGGCCGAGTTGCGTTCGCATTCCGGTTAGAGCAAAGAAAAGAGGCAACAGAATCACCGACACCAGCGTATCCAGGCGCTCGCGCATTGTCTTCTGCCACTTTTCAACGCGCGGGAAGCTCACCCCGGCAAGGAACGCTCCAAAGAGAGGGTGGACACCTATCAATTCAGTGGCGGCTGCCGAGGTCAGCGACAAGATCAGGACAATGCTCAGCATTTCGAAGGAAAGTTCCGTGCTTTTCAGCCTGCGCGCCCAGCGTGCCGCCAGCGGTCTGATCACGCCTAGCATCACGATCAAATAAGCCGCAAGGCCTGCCAGCCGTAATGGCAACGAGGACGGACCGCCCGGCGCACCTAATAATGCCAGCGCCAGGGAGAGAAAAAGCCAGGCAAACAAGTCGTCCACGGCGGCACAGAAAATCGCGGTTACGCCCAGTTCCGAGGCTTGGATCCCTCTCTCTTCGAGGATGCGAGCCAGTACGGGGAAGGCGGTTATGCTCATTGCGATGCCGAGGAACAATGTAAAAGGAATGATGCCGACAGCCTGCGAACCGAATCGGATCCTCAGCGAAGGCGCCAGCAGAACCCCCATCGCGAAGGGCAATAAAATGCTCATCCCGCTTGCCGGCAGCGCTGTCCTGCGCTGGCGGTAGAGCAACTCGTGATCCAATTCCATGCCGATCAGGAACAGATACAGGACCAGTCCCACTGTGGAGAAAGTTTCGAAGGCGGCAAAGGACGTCTTTGGAAAAAGAGAATTGGAAACGTTTGGCGCAAATCGTCCAAAGACAGAGGGGCCGAGCAGGATTCCGCCCACGATCTCGCCCACCACGCGCGGCTGGCCCGCTTTGCGCGCCAGCCAGCCCCCGGCGAGGGTCGCCAACATGATGACGGACATCCCGATCAAAAGAAGTGTCAAAGGTTCTCAAGCTCCAATGATTTGATACGCGATTGCCTCGTGGTCCGAATTATTGGTCATGGGGAAGGCTGAAAACCGGGATTCCGAGCGTCGTGATCGACATGTCAGTTACACCGACCGCCGCCACGTGATCGGCAAATGTATATAGCGACTTGCGTTTTACGATAAATTACGGCGTGCACGGCATAACGAATAGGCGCCACAGTCGACTTTGGTAACTGCCAGGTGTGTCCGTCTGCAAACGGGATGATTCCTCCATCGGGCGCGAGGTTCATCAATTCGAAATGAAGTCTGTAGCTTAGGAAGAAGCCGCCATACTTTCGAGCGATTCTTGGATGGTTGGATTGCGTCCGGCGTGAATTTCGTCGAGCCGGATCCGATGAAATTTAGACAGGACTGCGTTTGCTGAAGCCAGAGCCACGATCCTTTCGGAATAGGCCTCAATGCGGGCGCCGGGAAA
>JASHVU010000310.1 GCA_030044455.1 Acidobacteriaceae bacterium
ACTTCGCCACGACCCCGCAGAGTTAGGTGAACTCGAAAGCAACATTCTTTCCATCGTTTGGCGAATGGGCTCAGTCACCGCCGAGCAGGTGCGCGAGGGGCTGGACCGGCCTCTCAAGGATTCGACCGTTCGCACCATGCTGCGCCGCCTTGAAGAAAAGGGCTATATCGCTCACTCGATTGAAAATCGCGCCTTCATCTATCGCCCGGCGGAGTCCCGGCAACGCGTGGCCGGCCATGCCGCGAAACGCATCGTAGATTGGCTCTGCGAGGGTTCAGTAGAAACCCTGCTGGTAGGAATGGTGGATTCGAAGATTCTCGACCGCGCCGAACTCCAGCGGCTCGCAAATCGTATTTCCGCAGTGCGCGAGCAAGACAAGCGCAAGAAAGACTAAAAAAGCCAGGTGAGGTGAATCCGTGCTTTCCAGTTTTTTTGAAGCCGCTCTTCGTTCTCTCACGCTCGCGGTGCTGGTCTGGACCGGCCTCAGAGCCTTTCGCATTCACAATGTCATTTACCAAAGGCTCGCGTGGACCACTGTCCTTGCCGGCGCCCTGCTGATGCCCTTCCTGCTTCCTTTTACGGCGCGTTGGGCCGCCCTGTCAGTCGCAACCATTCCCGCTGCGGCTCCGATCCATCGCTTGAAGGCTGCACTTTCGCCCACCGTAACTTCAGAAGCGCCCGTTGCCGTTCGATCAAGCATTCGCGGCCCGATTGCAACGATTACTGCCCAGGCAGCGCCGTTGCAACGCTCCCACGGAACATCTAAAGCCGTTGCCGCTATCACTCACGTTGACTCCGCTTCAATCGATCTGTCAGGCACCGCAAGCCTGCACGTGCTCGATATGGCTCCGCCAACGCACGCGCGCTTGCATTTTTCCGTTTTCAGAATCATTGCATTAGCCTATTTACTAATCGCCACAGCGCTTCTGGCTCGCCTCCTCCTGGGGTTCCTCTCAGCATTCCGCCTGTGGCGCTCAGCTACGCCAATTGCTGCCGGCAGCTCAGCTTTCTTTGACGCTGACCTCAAACTGCGTACGAGTCACAAGGTTTGTTCTCCAGTGACTATTGGCTCAGGCATTGTGCTGCCCACGTGCTATACAAGCTGGACTGAAGAAAAACTTCGCATCGTTCTCGCGCATGAACGATCCCATGTTATCCAACGCGATTTTTACCTGCTCACTCTCGCCTCGCTCTATACGGCCGCCACCTGGTTCAGCCCGCTGGGGTGGTGGCTCAAACACAAACTATCCGATCTCGGCGAGGCCATCAGCGACCGCTCCGGCCTCAATGCGGCTTCAAACCGTTCCGCATATGCCCAGATTCTCCTTGAATTCGCGGCCGCGCCGCGCCCAACGTTGATAGGAGTTGCTATGGCCCGTCCCAGCAATATTTCTCGCCGCATCGAACGGCTGCTCAACGACAGTTACCTCCGCCATGCCTTTTCAGGCAGCGGCCACGCCCGCGTGGCCGTTCTCCTGGTGCCCATCGTACTCTTTGCCGGCGCAGCGCTGGTTCGCGTGGAGGCCGCAACACAATCGAACCAGGCGCCGTCCGCTGATGGCGTAATCGCCCCAACTTCGCCGCGGGCACCCGTTGCACCCGATATCGCCACACTCCCGACGTCGCCCTCGGTACCCGCACAAGCCGTGCCTCCGGCAGCACCTGCCTCATCTGATTTGGCAACGCCCGGCATACCGCCCTCCGCACCTGGTGAGGTAATTTCTCCCGTGTCAGCTGATTCGATAGCAGCATTGCCTCCTGCACCGCCGCGGATCGCTCGTTTGGCTCCGATGATGCCTCTCGCGCCACCGGCCGCGTCCAGCGATAACAATGTCAGCTGGCAGGGCACCTTCGACCGCAGCTTGTCTGTCAGCGGCAAGCTCGATCTCGCGGTCTCTACCGGTTCAGGCAACATTAAAATCACGCGCGGCTCTTCCGGCCAGGTTCATGTCCACGGCGTCGTCAAGGTGTATCGTGACGGGGACACGGCGAAAGGTCAGGAACTCGCCTCGAACCCGCCGATCGAGCAGAATGGCGACACGGTCCACATCGGCACCCGCCACGAAAATCTAAGGAACATCGAAATCGATTACGAAATTGAGATGCCGGCGGACTCAGCCCTCAACGCCACTTCAGGTTCCGGCGATATCGAAGATAACGGCGTGGGGCAGGACGCGAAGCTGACTACGGGTTCGGGCAACATTACGGCCTCGGGACTTGAGAACGGATTCAACATCGTCACCGGGTCGGGCAACATCAACGTTGACGGCAGCGGACAGGGCGATGCAAAAGTCCAGACCGGCTCAGGCGAAATCGATGTGAAGGGAGTTCATGGCGGGCTGTGGGCACAAACCGGTTCAGGCGGTATCAAGGTTGCTGGTACGCCTTCCGCTCCCTGGAAACTGCAGACCGGATCAGGTGATATCGAGCTGAACACCGGCAGTGCGCCCATGAACCTCGACGTGTCGACCGGATCGGGCGAAATCTCCAGCAGTCAGCCAATGACGATGGAATCCTCTGAGAACCATCACCACCAGCACGCGCAAATCAACGGCGGCGGACCTGACGTGGTTGCCCAAACTGGCTCCGGCGATATTCGCGTTCGTTGAAACCAGGCGGCCGCCGTGTCCGATCCTTCCGCCCTTCCCCACCGCGGAATGAGCTTGCTCCATTCATGCGCCGTAATTCACGCGCATGAGTGGGGCAACACAAACCGACCGCAGCACGATCAGCTAAAAGCTCGAGGCTAGAAAGAAACAACCCGTTCGCACCGCCCCTACGGGGCTGTGGTTGATCGTTATCGGCTAACCCAGCACTGCGTCCGCTGCGGCGGACTTATGCTGGGCTAACATCCTTGCCTCCCTGGGGGAGGCGGGTAGAGGCTCGTTTCATCCATCGCGGGTGGAAAACACCGGAGGGGGACTCATAGCAATTTCTGGATAGGTGTGTCCTTTTGAGGAGCGAGACAGGGAAAGCGAAATCGAGCGTCTTGTCTTTTGGACTTCAGGGGATTTCTCTGCGGCTATGACACGGTGGACGTGCATGTGGTAGTAGCAATGGGGCTTATCGAGCAGAGCGAAGGCGTGGCACCGGTCGCCGCCGGTCTTAGCGTGGGTGTGTTTCGGCATGGGTATACCCCCCCAATATTCCCTGAAAACAATTTGATTGTTTTCATGCGGTTGGTGAAAAAATTTCGCGCTAAACGCATTACAATCAACGGGTTGCGTCCAAAGATGCGAATCTAAACGGGTTATGCGCCATTTTTTGCGCCTCCCTGGACGCAACTCTATGAAAATAAAGATCCGGAGTTTGCCTGCGTTGGGGCGCCAAACGCGGCACCAAAACCATTTCGGCCCGGGGTCAATGGCTGCTGCTCAGCCAACGATCCGGGGCTGTTTTTCAGAAGAATTCACTGCCCTGGTATGAATGTAGCGCAGGAGGGGGAAATTACCTGCAATGTGTCGCGAAGAAAAGCGAAAGCTTTTGATTACCAGTGCCGGAGCGAGGGGCGGATCACTCTCGAGCAGCGTCTCAGAGGGACGTGGAGCGAAGAGGGTGACGTAACTCGATGGAGGGCGTAGCCAACGGGGAAGCCAGGAT
>JASHVU010000022.1 GCA_030044455.1 Acidobacteriaceae bacterium
CTTCTGGCCGGCGAGCAGAAGAACGTGTGCGCAGTGGGCGACGAAGACCAGAGCATCTACTCCTGGCGCGGCGCCGACATCCGCAACATTCTCGAGTTCGAGCAGGACTTTCCCAATGCGAGGATCATTCGCTTGGAGCAGAACTACCGGTCAACTCAAATTATTTTGGAGGCCGCAGGCGCCGTCGTCGCCAACAATATCCGGCGCAAGGGCAAAAGGCTTTGGACGGAACGGCAGGGCGGTTCGCTGATTGGCTACTACGAAGCGCCCGACGGAGAAAACGAGGCGCTATTCATCGCCGACAAAATTCAAGTGTTTCTTCGTCAGCAGCAAGACTCCTCCGAAACGCAGAACGGCGGAGCCGAGGGCCACTGCGCGGTGCTCTACCGAACGAATTCGCAATCGCGGCTGGTTGAGGAGGCGCTGCGGCGTTACAACATCAGCTACACCATGGTGGGCGGATTCAGCTTCTACGAGCGCGCTGAAATCAAGGACCTGCTCTGCTACCTGAGGCTGGTGCGCAATCCGCATGACTCGATGGCGCTCGCGCGAGTCGTCAACACGCCGGCGCGCGGCATCGGCAAAGCGACGCTTGAAACGGTGGAACGGCTGGCGCTCGAGACGGGTAAATCGACATGGGATGCGATTGGAGTGGCAATCCAAAACAGGCTGATTCCGGCGCGCTCTCTCTCTGCGCTGGACTCATTCCGGCAGATCGTTGTGGATGCCCAGGCAATGATGGACCCCGATTTTGCAGGTAAGCTTTCGGCAGACGTGTCGGCTGCCGAGGCCAGCCAGGGTGACACCGACTTTTCGTTCGGCACACAGCAACCGGCAACGGACTCGTCAACGCAGATTGAAGCGCTGGTTGAAGGCGCGGATTTTGAATTTGGAGAAAACGCCGACGGTCAGATGGCGCTGCTCGATCCCACGCATTTTTCGCCAATCGAGCAGAAACCGGCGAGACCGTTCTTGAAAATGCCTGGGCAGACGGCGAACGATCGAATGCCATCGCCGCCCAATCCCGATTTCGAATCGGACCCCGAGGAGGTCGCTCAGGATAAGTTGCGCGGCGTAGTTGCTTTTCGCGCGCCAGGCGATGCGGCAACTCTGCCCGAGCTGATCCGGTTCATCATCGATCGCACCGGCTACATTAAAGCGCTTGAGACAGAAGGTTCGCCTGAGGCATTCAGCCGAATTGAAAACCTGAAGGAACTTGCCAATGCGGCGCACGACGCCGAGGTGCGTGGCGAAACACTGGCCGATTTTCTCGATCATGCAGCACTCGCGTCTGATACCGATCAGTTCGATCCCGGTGCGCGGGTGACGCTGATGACGCTGCATGCGGCCAAGGGATTGGAGTTTCCGCTTGTTTTTCTGGCAGGCCTAGAAGAGGGGCTGTTTCCGCACTCGAGGACGCTCAACAATCCTGACGAGCTGGAAGAGGAGCGGCGGCTCTGCTACGTGGGTATGACGCGGGCGATGAACACGCTGATTCTCACGCGTGCGCACTATCGCCGTCGCTTTGGAAACGACGCGCCGGAGATCAGCATCCCGTCGCGGTTCCTTGAAGAAGTTCCGCCGGCTCTGATTGAGAACCTGGGCGGACGCAGCCCTGCGTGGTCGACTCCTGCCTACGGTTCTGGAGATAGGTTCAGCGGCCGCCGCGGCTTCGGTCGCCGCGACTCGAGAGATTCGGCGCGAGACAGCGACAGCCGCCACTACAACTATGAAGATGAAAGCCAGGAAGTGAACCAAGCTGCGCATTCGCGCAGTTCCGCTTCGCGCAGGGATTTATCGAAGCCGTTTGTGGCTTCGTGGATGACGGGTGCGAAGAAAAGCGCCCCGCCGGGGCAGGAGTCCGGTCCAAATAGTGAGGGCGCGGTAGCGCAAAGCGCGGACGCGCCGGAATCAATCGACAATATTGCGAAGTTTTTCGGCGGCAAAGCCGGAGTTAGCCGGCCGGGATCGCTGGCACGCCCGGCGATGGAGATTGCCACGCCCCGTGGCGCGACCGGGCTGAAGAAAGGCGACCGCGTTCGTCACTCGAAGTACGGCGAAGGATCGGTGATGATGCGTGAAGGTGACGGCGAGGACGCCAAGCTTTCGGTAGTTTTCGACCGGCACGGGCTCAAGAAGCTGATGGAGAAGTTCGCCAACCTTAAGAAAATATAATACTTATCTGTCAAACCAATTATTATGGTATGATGGTAACATCATGATGTCGCGAACTCAAATCACTTTGGATACTGAACTTCAGAAGCGGGCTCAACAGCACGCCGGTGAGATGGGTATCTCTTTCGCCGAGTACGTTCGACGGTTGGTGGCGCGTGACCTTTCACGCGCAGAACGAAAAGCATCCATCGAGTGTGTCTTTGATCTGGGGCGTTCAGGTGGTTCCGACATTTCGAGAGACAAGGATGCGATGCTCGCCGCGGCATTCGGTTCAGCAAGTCCCGCCGGACCTGACGATCGGGGCATTGCGCAGCGATGAGTCTCTATGTAGACACTTCCGTTTGGTACGCGGCTGCAGATTCCTCTGATAAGAGCAACGCGCGAGCGAAGCGAATCCTCGGCTCTGGCGAGCAACTCGTCACAAGTGATCACGTGTTGGTAGAGACCTGGATGCTGATTCGGCATAGAATCGGCCGGGCCGCTGCCGAACGCCTTTGGAGCGGGCTGAGGAGCGGCGCCGCGCTTGTCGAATCGGTTTGCCCGGCCGACTTGGAAGCTGCGTGGCAGATTGGCGCCTCATGGGCCGACCAAGATTTCTCGATTGTCGATCGTACGAGTTTTGCTGTCATGAACCGCTTGGGAATTGACACTGCGGCTTCACTCGACGAGCATTTCGCCGTCTTCCGCTTCGGGCCAAATCGTCGCCTTTCCTTCACGATTTTGCGGTAAGCGTTCGTGCGTTCTTAGGTAGGCACGCTCAGGCTCGTAATCCGAACGGAGAGGAAGTAACTAATCGGCCCTCATCCGCTTTGCCTCTTCCTCCCCGTCCAGTACTCGAAAGGCCCCCTCAGCCAGCGCCTGCAGTTCGTCTTCGCCCGGATAGATCGTGATCGGCGCAATCCAGAGGATCTGCTTACGGAGCCCGTTGAGGACGCGCTCGGAGTGCGCCATCCCTCCAGTAAGGATGATGGCATCCACGTTACCGGCTAGCACCGCCGCCATGGCGCCCGTTTCTTTGGCGACCTGGTAAATCAAAGCGTCCGACACTTGCGCTGCGAGGGCATCGCCCGCGTCGATGCGGCGCTCGACTTCAACCAGGCTGCGAGTTCCAAGATAAGCAAAAAAACCGCCGTCGCCGAAGACCTTGCGGTCGAGCTCAGCCTGGGTGAAGCGGCCGCTGAAACAGAGCTTGATGAGCGCGCGTACAGGC
>JASHVU010000023.1 GCA_030044455.1 Acidobacteriaceae bacterium
CCGAAGCCAAATGCGCAGAGCGCGCTCGCTGATAGTGTGAAGGCGAGAACGCGCCAATCGACTTTGGCTGCGCTCAAGAAGGGCATCCCTTCTGGAGCGACCAGGATGAAGACCCGCAGCAAGAGTGTTGCGAAGAGAACTCCGGCCAGCGCGCCGGCCACTGTCAAGGTCGACGATTCAATGACCGCCTGCTGCAACAGGCGCAAGCGGCCTGCGCCAAGGGCGGCCCTGACTGCCATTTCGCGCTCGCGGCCGGCGCGGCGCGCGGTAAGCAGGCTGGCCACGTTTGCACAAGCGATCAACAGTACCGCCATCACCAGTCCAAACAGTATCCACGCTGCCTGGTGCACGTCGTGAAACTGCCGGTCACGCAAAGACCTTACTGCGTAGCGGACTTCTTTTCTGAAGGGCGCCGGTGCCAATTCGAGAGAGTAATTGAATAACGGTTCGAGCCGCGCCTTGGCCTGTTCTGGCGTTATGCCAGGCTTCAACCGGGCGAATGCCCACAACGGCCGGCCTGGATCTGCTCTACGCTCGTAAGCGACATCCAATGCTTCGGGTACCAGGACATCTGCAGCTTGCAGCCGCGGCATTTCAAAGCTGGCCGGAAGCACGCCGATCACCTCGGTCGACTTCCCGTCGATTTTTATAATTCTGCCCACAACTGAGCGGTCCAACTGGAATCTGCTCCGCCAAAGCGCGTAGGAGATCAGGGCCACTTTTGGTGCGTTGGGCCGATCTTCAAAGGGGAGAAACTTCCGGCCGACAATGGGCGTCACACCCAGTGTGGGTAGAAAATTATGCTCGACGCTGGCGCAATCGAGCCGCACGGGATTGACTTCGTTCAGGTCGCAGGGCTCAACTCCGGCTTCAGAAGTCAGCGAAACAAACGGCTGCTGATTATCCTGCCAGACGTAATAGGAGCCACCCAGCATAAATTCCTGAGGCTCAATCGGGGCCACGAGACCAACCGAAACCAGGCGGTCAGAATCCTGATAGGGCAGCGGGCGGAACAGGATCCGATCGACGACGCTGAAAACAGCCGAGATCGAACCGATACCCAGCATCAGCGTCAGCAGAACAGTGATTGAGAACGCCGGATTGCGCCTGAAGCAACGCAGCGCGAATTTGAGGTCCTGGATAACAGTCCCGAACCACCACCCAGGCCGCTGCTGGTCGCAACGCTCGCGGGCAGCTTCAACCCCGCCGAATTCGATCAGGGCCTGCCGTCGCGCCTCGGCCTGTGAGAGCCCCTGCGCGACTCCGGCCTGGGTTGAAAGCTCAATGTGAAGCCTAAGCTCGTCGTCTAATTCATCGCGCCTCTTCGGAAACAGCAGATAACGAAGCCAGGTTAGGAATCTGGTGATCATGACGTGACCTTCGCAGCTTCGCCGAGAACCAATGCAATTTCCTCAAACAGTTCGGTCGGCGTCCGCATGGTTCCTCTCGACGTTCGACAACAGAATCCGACTATTCTTGTCGATTGTCAAGGGGAAGAGATGAATTTGCGATCAGCGCTCCCCAGCATCTCGCCGAACGTCGCGAATGGCATGCGCATTACGGCACCCGCTTCAGCTCAACGTCTTTGCCATTCAAATGCAGGATGAGGGCCTGGGCGGGGCCGTCTGCGGGTAATTGAAATGTGCACTCATCGGTTGAAGTTGCCGAGTAGAAGTCCTGCGGGCTCTCCGGCAGGTAGTCCTGCGGGGTCTCGTCGTTCTCCTGGATGGAGAGATGATCGCCAGAAACCGTGACGGTGAGAGTGGCTAAGGCCGCAAGCGCGTAGCGGCCGGTGACGCGATTGAGCTGGTCGGGCGTGAGCGTGACAGGGTGATGCTGTTTGAGCGAAGACGGCGGAGGAAGCTTGTCCCAGGGGGTATAGCCTTCCCACTCGAAGGGGAAGCTGGTTGCGCCGATTACCGTGTCGATGAGCGGCTTAAAGATGCCTTCGCCATTTGAGCTGTTGGTGAGAATCAGGATGCCGTCGCCGGGTGCGCGAAAAACGAGAGCGAGATGGCGCCAGCCTTCGCCGTGACCCTCTTTGAAGAAGGCCTTGCCATAAGGCGAAAAGTAGATACCCCAGCCGAGGCCGTAGCTGAGTCCAATGGTGTCGTATGCGGTGGTGGTTGCGGGGTCGAGTGACGGAAACTGGTGGGCCGAGTGGATGGCGATCTGGCGATCGAAGATGCGGCCGGTGGTGGGAATGCCGAGGGGCTTGCTATGGAGCATATTGCAGATAAAAGTGGCGTAGTCGCGCAGGGTGGTTTGCATTGATCCGGCGGCCTGGGCAGCGGTACGGCGATCGGGGCCGAGTGAGCGACCGTATTCGTCGTAAGCGTTGGCGAAGTCGGACTCGAAGGCGGGTTGCCAGACCATGCTGGTGCGGGTCATGTGGAGTGGGACGAAGAGATCCTGCTGCATGAGCTGTTCGAGGGGTTTCCCGGTGACGATTTCCACGACGAATTGCGCGAGCATGATGCCTTCGCCGGAGTAGGCGTAGCGAGTGCCGGGATCGAAGTGGATGTGAAGCTTGTGATCGTCCTCAAGGCCCCGCCAGTTTGGGAATCCGCTGGTGTGGCTGAGCAGCATGCGCAGAGTGATGCGCTGCCAGCGAGGGTCATCCTTGAGGTCAGCGTAATGTGGGTAGTCAGGCAGCGGGTGCGGCAGGTATTGGCCAATGGGCTTGTCGAGATCGACGACGTGGTCTTTCACCAGGCGCATGACGACGGTCACGAAAGCTGCCTTGCTGAGAGAGGCGGAGGTCATGACGGAGTCGGGGGTAAGCGGAAGTTTATTCTCGGTGTCACGCAAGCCATAAGCCTTGAGATAGACAATGCGGCGATGGTGAAAGACAGCGATGCCAGCGCCGGTCACGTGGGCGCCCTTCAGCAGATTGTTCACGGTCTGGTCGATTTGCGTGGCGCTTATTGAGGAACCGTCAGGCCTGGGGATGGCGGTTTGTGCGGAGGCCGCGAGAACGACCGTGAAGAAGACTGAGAGTCCTGCAAGCCGCTCGAGAGCGCGCATCATTTCCTCCGAAGAAATCGAATGAAGACAAGGGCGAACAGGCTGGCCTTGCGTCCTGGCCCCGATTTTAAATATGTGATGAGGATACGCGGCGCGGCAATAGGCAGTTCCTTGCCGTTGTTGGAGTTGGTAAATGGCGAGAGCTTCAGCCGGCATCCTTTAGAAAGTCGCCGGCCAAAGGGCGCGCTTATTGAATCGCCGAGCCAATCGCCAGGTTCAACCCCACCATCAGCACGGACGAAGCGGGGATGATCAGCAGGGCCTTCTTGAGGCGACGCGGGTCGCCGCCGGCGATTGCGCCGATGATGGGCGAACTGACCGCGAGGCCCGCCCATCCACAGGTGATGACGAAGCCGATGGCGGTGGCCGGCATCTGCGGGAAGGCCTTGCCGGTAATGGCGAGCGCTGTGGGAAAGACTGGCGCCATTGAAACTCCGGCGAGGAAGACGAGAGCTGCTGCCGCGCCGGGCTTATCGGTACGCAGCATGAGGAATGTGGTGACCGCCATGGCGATCGAGGCCGCCATTGTAACGTCAATGGGCGGCACTTTGATGAGGATAGGCGTGACCGCCACGCGGCCGAGGAGCAGGCCGAGCGCGAATCCGAGAGAGAGAATATTGAGCGCGCGCGATTCGGGAATGCCCTGCGCGATGAGGTGACGTGGCAGCCAGTTCCACACGCCAACTTCGCAAGAGACGTATAAGAAGAGCAGCAGGCCGAGCAGAAAGAGGAGTGGCCGGCCGAGGATGGGTCCAACTTGTGCAAGCGCGAAGCCCGCGCCGCCCAGGGGAGTCGGCATCGGCGTAAACTCCTGCACTGCAAGCGCGGCTAAAGTCAGGATGACCACCGTGGAGCAGAGCCGCACCCAGTTGCGTTTGAAGAGATTGGCAGAAATGAAAGGCGTGGCCAGGCCGCCGAGCCCGAAGAAGAGATTGACGAGGTTCAGAGCGATGGCGCGATGCTCGGTGGCGACGCCACTGACGAGAGCGTTAGCACCAGTAACGACGATGCCGCCGCCCACTCCAAGCAAAAAGAGCAGGGCGGCGATGGAGCCGAAGCCGCGCGAGCGCGTCAGAAGAGTCAGCGCAAGGATGATCAAGCCGAGGCCCAGCACCAGTCCAACCTTGTCACCTTCGCTATCGAGCAGCGGTCCGACGCCGACCGAGGCGATCATGAGGCCGACGGCCTGGGCGAAGGCGATAGCGCCGTTCTGCTTGGGTGTGAGATGAAAGCGTTCGGAGAGGTCGGGCAGAATGGTGCCGAGCATGGCGGCAATCATTCCGTAGACGAAGATGGCGAGGATGGCGGCAAAGATGAGCACGGGGCAAGCCTTTCCGGAGTCGCGTCAAAAATACAGGACAGCGGCTCATAAGGGCAAGGTTTGCGACAGCACCTGCATGCAAACACCGTACCGGACTGCTCCTGCTCACGCTTTTCACTTCTCCCCTCCTCCGCGGTTTCACTGTGCAACTGTTTCACTGATCTCCGATCACTGATCGCTGTTCATTGTTCTCTTGTCTCTTATCGCTGACCTCTGGGCTCTGCCTTTAAACTGAAGGGGCAATGAGTGGCAAAGAAAGATGGGGACGCGCGGCGCGGGCCGTGCAAATTGCGTTTGCAGCGTTGGCTGCCGCCGCGCTGTTTGCGGGATGCGGCATGCCGGGCGCACCCCAGCCGCCCTCGCTCAATCTGCCGGAGAAGGCAAACGACCTTGCCGCCGTGCGCAACGGCGACGAGGTGACTTTGACGTGGACCATGCCGCGTCGCAACACTGACAAACTGTTGCTGAAAGGGCCGGTGCAGGCTCGGGTGTGCCGAACTGATTTGGAGCCGAGTTCCGGAACAGGTGCGTGTGCCACGGCGGGCTCAACGCAATTTGCTCCCGGGGCCGACGCGAGCTTTACTGAGACGCTTCCATCAGAGCTCGCCACCGGTTCCGCGCGCAAGCTCACTTATTACGTTGAGCTGGTGAATCATAAAGGCCGTTCGGCTGGCTTCTCGAATGGTGCAAGCGTGGCCGCGGGCCAGGTTCCCGCTGCCGTTGTGGGACTTACCGCAGAGATGCGCCGCAAGGGCGTGTTGCTGGCCTGGCAGCCAGATGCACCGGGGGCTGGTTCCACCGAGATTCGGTTGGTGCGAAAGCTGCTGACTCCGCCCGTGGCAAAGCAGAAGCAGGAACCAGGTAATGCGCAGGCTGGCGCGCCAAAACAGGCCAGCGGAGGATTCCCGGCCCCGCCTGCGGAGCCGCCTGAGCGCACCCTGATGGTGAAGGCAGGCACATCGTTTCGTGCGCTCGACGAGGATGTGCGATTCAACGAGCGTTATGAATATCGTGCCCAGCGGGTGACCACGGTTGAGGCCAACGGTCAAACGCTTGAGTTAGACGGGTCGCTCTCTGCGCCGGTCGAGATCGAGACCAGGAACACATTCCCGCCCGCAGTTCCCACCGGACTGGCAGCGGTGGGCACGGCTGGCGAAAACGGCGCCCAGAACGGAAATCGTCCGGCGATCGATTTGAACTGGCTGCCGAACACTGAGCCGGATTTGGCGGGCTACATCGTCTATCGGCGTGAAGGCAGCGGCGAGTGGCAGCGCATCTCGCCGGTGCCGCCGGTTGTGGGCCCGGCGTTCCACGATGCGAACGTGGTGGCTGGCCGCACGTATCAATATGCTGTTTCGGCAATCGACCAGGAGGGCCACGAGAGCGCGCGCTCGGCCGAAGCCGAAGAAGCCGCGCCTGGGCAATAAACGTCGTGGTCTCCCAGGTCCCCAAATGCGAGGGACCTGGGGCACCCGATCTCGCGGGAGAACGTGCAATGCGATATTGCAGATTTCTTTTTGAGGGCAGCACTCACTACGGCAAGGTTGACGTGCGCGCGGGCGAATGGTGGATCGTGGACCTTGCAGAAGCGCCGGAAGAGGATCTTGCATTCCGGCTTCAGCATGGTCGCGCGACGTCATGGAGCTTCGACTTTGAGCCTCTGTCGCTGGCCGAGGCCGATCTGCTGCCTCCCGTCACGCCATCGAAGATTGTGTGCGTGGGGCGCAACTACCGCGAACACGCGCAGGAACTCGGCAACGAAATTCCCAAAGAGCCGCTGCTGTTTTTCAAACCGCCCTCATCACTGCTCAAGCCGCGTGGCGTGGTGCGGCTGCCCGGCTTGAGCGAGCGTGTGGACTTCGAGGGCGAGCTGGCGATGGTAATCGGAAAGCGGGTGCGCAACTTCGACGCCACCGCCGATTGGCACACAGTGGTTCGGGGATTCACGCTGGCCAACGACATTTCTGCTCGCGATCTGCAGAAAAAAGATGCCCAGTGGACCCGCGCCAAGGGGTTCGACACCTTTTGCCCGGTGGGCCCGCTGGTCAGCGATGAACTCAATCTCGACGCTGGCGTGACGATTGAGACGCGGGTGAACGGCGAGTTGCGCCAGCGGGGAACGACAAAGGATTTTATCTTTCCGATAGCTGGAGTGCTGGAGACGATCACGGCGGCAATGACCCTCGAGTCCGGCGACCTGGTGCTGACGGGAACCCCCTCCGGGGTTGGGCCGCTCAAGGCTGGGGACGTTGTGGAAGTGAGCGCGGCGGGGCTGGGCGTGCTGGCCAACACGGTCGAGGCCGATTAGGGCTGGTGCAAATCCACTTTGCACCCAGTATTCACACGGCGCATCATACAAAGGGGTAAACTTATCGAGAACCCCACGCTGCGCGCGGTAACCCGCACGCGGCGCCTTCCCCAAGGAGGAACCATGTCGCAGAATCTATTGGAACAATTGCGCACCTTTACTACCGTGGTTGCCGATACCGGCGACATTGAAGCCATGGAGGAGTTCAAGCCGCAGGACGCCACCACCAACCCCTCGCTGATTACCGCGGCCGCGCAAATGCCGCAGTATCAGCCCATTGTGGATGGCGTGCTGATGGATGCGCGCAACGAACTGGGTGAAGGCGCGACCGATAAAGATGTCGCCAACCTGGCATTCAAGCGGCTCGCGGTCGCATTCGGGGAAAAGATATTGAAGATTGTGCCGGGACGCGTTTCGACTGAGGTCGATGCGCGCCTGTCCTACGACACCGAGAAGACCATCGCGATGGCCCGCGAGATTATCGGGCTCTATCACAAGGCGGGCATCACCAACGACCACGTGCTCATCAAGATCGCCTCCACTTGGGAGGGTTTTCGCGCCGCCGAGGTGCTTGAGAAAGAAGGCATCCACTGCAATTTGACCCTGTTGTTCGGCATTCACCAGGCGATTGCCGCTGCCGATGCAGGCGTCACGCTGATTTCTCCGTTCGTAGGCCGCATTCTCGACTGGTACAAGAAGGACACGGGCAAGGATTACCAGGGCGCCAGCGATCCGGGCGTGCAATCGGTGACGAGGATCTACAACTACTTCAAGAAATTCGGCTACAAGACGGTGGTGATGGGCGCCAGCTTCCGCAACATCGGCGAGATTAAGGAGCTGGCCGGCTGCGACCTGCTCACCATTTCGCCACAGCTGCTGGCCGAGCTTGAAAAGACAGAAGGCACGCTGCCGCGCAAGCTCGATCCCGCCACCGCGCACACGCTGCCCATCGAGAAGATCACCATCGACAAGGCCACGTTCGACCGCATGCACGCCGAGGA
>JASHVU010000311.1 GCA_030044455.1 Acidobacteriaceae bacterium
CAGAGGCAGGCACTGGACCTGGGCGCCGAGCAGTTCAAGTGGAGCGAGAGGGTGGCGCGCCAGCCCAAGCGGATTGGCACCAAAGTGCGCGGCGTGGGCGTAGCACTCACTGTCTTCCACGGCGGCAGTACCGGGTTTGACGGTCTGATCGTCATCACTCCGCAGGGCCGTGTGCAGATTCAATCAGGGATCGGCAATCTTGGGACCGAAGCGGTGATCGACGTCCATCGCGCCGCGGCCGAGGTTCTCGACGTGCCATGGGATGCGGTCGATATTGTCTGGGGCGACACGTCAAAGCATTTTCCTTACACCTGCGACTCAGGCGGCAGCCAGACGGTGCACGCCATGACCCGAGCGGCGAACGCGGTGGGCCTTGAATGTGTGCAGAGACTCAAGGAAGTAGCGGCGAATAAGCTTGGCGGGCAGCCGGGCGATTACGAGGTAGCCAACCTGCGGGTTTCCCGCAAGGGCGGCGGAGCAGGGATGAGCTTTGCCGAGGCGGCGCAGCACGCGGTCAAGCTGGGCGGCATCTACGACGGCCATGACGTGAATACCGAAGTACATAAAGCGACGAAGCAAGCGGTCGCGAATCTGGCGGGCCAGGGTCTGGTGGCTTCGGCGAGTGACAAGTATCCGCACGACGGCGATTCGTATTCCTACCTGGCGTGTTTTGCGGAGGTGGAAGCCGACGTGGAGACAGGCAAGTATTACATCACCGATTATCTGGCCTATGCCGATGTGGGTACGGTGCTGCATCCGGCCGCGCTGGGCGGGCAGATCCTTGGCCGCTCGACGCTGGGAATTGGGCACGCCATCGGGCAGAAGTGGGTGATTGATCCGCAATATGGCATTTCGGTCGCCGAGCGCTTTTACCAGAACAAGCCTCCGACGATTCTGGATGTGCCAGTGGACATGCAGTGGAATGCGCTGAACATTCCCGACCCCGAGACGCCGGTAGGGGCGCGCGGCTGCGGAGAACCGCCTGTAGGGGGCGGATGCGCGGCGATTCTGAATGCGCTTGCTGACGCGCTCGGAGACAACGTCTTTCAACGGGCGCCGGTAAACGCCGATACGATACTGGCTTCGCTTGAAGCGGGACGGCCGATGCAAAATCCGTTTTTGGCGCATATATAAGAGCAGGGAGCAAGGGAGCAAGGCAGCGAGGGAACAAGGGAGCGAGGGAACGAGAAAGACAGGGATTAAGGGACTGAGGGACTAAGGACGCCGAACGAACGACTAAGGATGTTGGAGACAGAGCCATGGCAGTATTTCGCGACGTGATGCCGGCCTTCGATCTGCTGCAGCCGAGCTCGGCGGCAGAGGCGCAAAGCTTGCTCGAGGATAACGGCAGTGATGCGTGGGTGATGGCCGGCGGCATGGACAGCTTTGACTGGCTCAAAGACCGCATCAAGAAGCCAAAGGTGCTGGTGGATTTGAGCGGCGTGGATGAGCTGAAGGGGATTCGCGCGACCGACGACGGCGTTGAGATCGGCGCGATGACCACGCTCACCGAAATTGCGAATCACCCTGAGATCAGGAAGAATTACAGCCTGCTGTCGGATGCGGTGTCGGTTGTGGCGTCGCCGCAGATTCGCAACCAGGGCACGCTGGGCGGGAATGTTTCGCAGGATGTACGTTGCTGGTATTACCGCGGCGGATGGCCGTGCTACCGCGCCGGAGGCAACATTTGCTATGCCGATACGCCGGTGGGGCGCAACCGCGAGCATGCCATCTTTGGCGCGGACCGCTGCGTGGCTGTGCATCCGTCGGACTCGGCGCCGGCGTTGATCGCTCTCGATGCGAAGTTTGTGGTCGAGACGCCGAAGGGCGAGCGGCAGATCGATGCCGAGGATTACTTTGTCGGGCCGGAGGTCGACATTACCCGCATCAACATGCTGGAGCCGGGATTCCTGCTGACGGCGATTCGCATTCCGGCAACATGGGCGGGTGCGAAGTTTTATTTTGAGAAAGTGCGCGATCGCAATGTGTGGGACTTCCCCTTGATGAATGTGGCTTCAGCGATGAAGGTGAGCGGGGGAAACATCAGCGCGGCGCGAATTGCGGTGAGTGCGGTCGCTCCGAAACCGATGCGGCTCAAGAATGTTGAGGCAGCGATTGTGGGCAAGCCGGCCAACGCTGAGACTGGCATAATGGCGGGCAAGATGGCGGTAGAGGGCGCGGTGCCGCTGCAGTTCAATGCCTACAAGATTCCGCTGATGCGCAACCTGGTGAAGCGCGCGATTGCAGGTGTAGAACCGTTCGAGCAAGCGAGCCGCGGGCCTGCCCCAGATCGCACGCAACAGGAGTTGGCATGAGATTCATAACCTGGGCGACAGATCCGTGGGGCAGGCATGTGCCGATTCACGCCGCGTGGGATTTGATAGGTGCCGCAGTGATTGCCGGCTTCGCATTCATGATTGTGCACGCGCTTTACGTGGCTGTGGTTGCGGGACCGAAGGCCTTTCAGAAAAATGAACTGCCCAAGCCGGTGGAAGCTGGGATACCCGAGCGGGTTCCAAGGCACTCGCTGGCGGCGCGACTCTTCCACTGGATCATGGCGCTGGCGATGTTCACGCTGCTGTTCACGGCGTTTCTGCCAAAAGTGGGTGTGCAGTTCAACTGGGTGCTCTATCACTGGAT
>JASHVU010000312.1 GCA_030044455.1 Acidobacteriaceae bacterium
TGTAGTTTTGGCCAAGCTGGTAAAACATTGCGGCGTCATCGTGCTTGCCCAGCAAATCTGCCATCGCGCCCACGCACCAATAGTCATAGGCGAAATCGAGTGTGCGCGAGACCGACTGCCGATCCTTGCCCGCCGCCACATAACCCAGATTGCGGAATTGTTCCTGCAGCGCCTTGTTGTCGTTGGCGGTCGCGCCCACCATCGCCGTATCGCGCATCGCGGCATACGCAGTTTCAGCGTCGAAATCGCGCAGCCCGCGCGCGTAAGCGCCCACAATCATGCCCACCACGTGAAAACCGGTCATGCACCACGTCTCATTGCCCCACAGCGGCCACACGGGGAGCGAATGCTGATCGAGCTGGCGATAATCCGCAAACAGCGTCTTGACGATATCGCCGATGCGGTGCGGCTGCATCAGCATCAAGAACGGAAATTCACCGCGATAGATATCCCAGATGGAAAGTGTGGTGTACTTTGTAAATCCCGGATTGGGATAGTTCTTGCGATCCTGGCCGCGATAGGCGCGGTCCACGTCGTTGAAGGTCGCCGGCGCCACCAGGCCGTGATATGCGGCCGTTGCGAAGGTCTGGTTTAGCGCCTGGCTGGGCAGCTCAGCTTCGAGCACTCCGAGCGCGCGGCCCCAGTCCTGCTGATTCCCGCGCACCACGGCATCAAAGTCCCAGTGCGGAATTTCGGCGGCAAGATTCTTCCCGGCCCCCTCCACGCTGGTTCCGGAGATTCCGATACGCACAACGAGCGGCTCAGCGGCAGCGCTCTGAGTGAAGATCGCCTTGATCTGCTTCCCGGAGATTCGGTCTCCGATCGAAGCCCGGTGTGGGGCGCCATCCTGTTGCACTTCGACGGATGCTAACGGCCGGGAGAACTCAATGACAAAGAAAACCTGCTTATCCGCGGCCCAACCGTGTGTCGAACGCACACCGCTCACGCGTGTCACGCTCTCGATATAGAGCTCGGCTGCGTAAACTTCGCAACCAATGCCGTGCGCCAAGTCGAGCATGATGCCTCGCCGTGTTTCTCCGGGCAGGACCGGAAAGCGGTACCGGTGCATCCCGCAACGCGTAGTCGCCGTCAACTCGGCATGAACATCCGGAGTGTCCAAATGGACTGCATAGTATCCGGGCCTGGCATGCTCGCGTTCATGAGAGAAGGCCGAGCGGTAGCCGCGCTGCGTCTCGTCAAAAACCCAGCCGGAGTCCGCACCAACCGCCCTGATCTGTGCTTCGGCCTGCTGACCCGGATCGCCGCTGTTCCAGCTCCAGTTGCGCCGTTCGACCAGAGGCATCAGCAGCACATCGCCCAGGTCGCTGGCGCCGGTGCCCTGCAGATGAGTGTGGCTGAAGCCCAGAATGTAATTATCGAGATAGTGATAACCCGAACAGTGATCCCACCCGGTCAGATCCCACTGGCCGTTCCATTTCGGCTCGGGCGCACCGCTGGTATCGGGACTCAACTGCACCATGCCGAAAGGCGCCACGGCGCCTGGAAACATATGCCCGTGCCAGCCAGTGCCGACAAGAGGAAGCGCATTCGCGAAAAGTTGATTTGCGATCTGCGCTCTTTCCTCCGCACTCGCCCAACGATAGGCCGGCATTATCTTACCCGCCGCAACGGCGGCGCTGGTCTTCAAAAAATCACGTCTGCGCATGAATGATATTCTCCTCGTACCCGAACCATTTACCTTAGATCATTCATGGCGGATGCGTCGAATCGCCGCGAACTGTGGAGAGGAACCGATGACAGAGGACACACTTCCAATCACGCGACGCGCCGTTTTGCGCGGATGTGCGGCAGTCTGTGCCGCCGCTGCCGTTCCCGCTTCTCTGGGAGCACGCACATGGTCTCCGGCAGACGGGCGGCCCAGCCCGGCGGATCGCAGATTTCAAAGCCCGGCCGTCGAGTCCGCGATCACGCGGGTAAGGACGCAGATCGCCGATCCCATAGTCGCCGCCATGTTCGAGCGCTGCTTTCCCAATACCCTCGACACCACCGTCTTTCCGGGGACTCTCGACGGCCAGCCCGATACCTTTGTCATCACCGGCGACATCGATGCCATGTGGTTGCGCGATTCTTCAGCACAGATCACCCCCTACGTCGGCTTCGCGAAAGACGATGCCGCACTCGCCCGGCTCATCGCGGGCGTGATACGCCGGCAGTCGCGCTGCATCCTAATAGACCCCTACGCGAACGCTTTCACCCGCAACACCTCCGATCCGCCACTGAGTTGGTCGGTCCACGACCAGACGGATATGAAGCCTGGCGTGGCCGAGCGCAAGTGGGAGATCGACTCGCTCTGCTACACCATCAGGCTGGCGCACTCATATTGGCGCGCTACAGGCGATACCAGCATCTTCGACGCGGCGTGGAAGTCGGCAGCATGGCGAATCGTCAGCACATTCCAGGAACAGCAACGGCTCCACGGCCGCGGGTCTTACCATTTCTCGCGCCTGACCACCGACCCATATGACACAGCGCCCCTCGATGGCTATGGCAACCCGGCGCGACCCGTGGGCATGATCTTCTCAATGTTTCGCCCCTCCGACGACGCCTGCATCTATCCGCTTTTCGTGCCCGCAAATCTCTTCGCCATCCGCTCGCTCGAGCAACTGCAGGAGGTCAATGCCGCGGGCATCGCAGACGGCAAACTCGCAGCCGCCTGCGACGAACTGATCAACAGCGTACGGAAGGCCGTGGATCAGTACGCGACCATTCAACACCCTTTGTTCGGCAAGATCTGGGCCTATGAGGTGGATGGCTTCAGTAATTCCCTGTTGATGGACGACGCCAATGCGCCCGGACTTGTCAGCCTTCCTACTCTTGGTTGCTGCGATCTCCACGATCCGCTATATCAGCGCACTCGAAAGTTTGTGCTGAGCAGCAGCAATCCGTACTTCTTCACGGGCACGGCAGCCTCAGGTGTCGGCAGCCCTCACACCGGGCTTAAGAGCATCTGGCCGATGGGCATTATCCTGCGCGCGCTTACTTCCATCGACGATCGCGAAATTCTCCAATGCCTCAAGTGGTTGCGCGACACGACGGCTGGTACGAATTTCATCCACGAATCTTTCGACGTAAACGACCCCACGCAGTTCACCCGTCCGTGGTTTGCATGGGCGAACACCCTCTTCGGCGACCTCATCATGCAATTGGCCCGCACAAGACCGCAACTGCTGCGTCAGCCGCTCTGAGTCGAGCTGCCGTTCTTTCTCCGCGACCTGCGGGCGCGCCACCACCAAATGCAGAAAACTGCGATCAACACTGTTGCGGCGATCAGATACAGCAGCTTCGAGGCGATCCAAAGTGCAATGCTGAAGGCCATCACGTGACGCTTGGCGCGCGAGATCGACGCGGCCGGAATGACCACGGACCCGCCCCAATCCATGCTTTCTAGCCGCGGCAGAAACCCCTGTCGTACGCAGCCCTCCAGGTTGTATACGCCGATGTGGTGCGCGAAATGGCTCGCGACGAGCAAGTCGCTGGAGAACTCGTCCCAATCGAGCGGTCCGTAACCGGAACCGGCCGGAGGCGGGCCATCGGTGACGCCCACCAGGATACCTTGTGAATAGGGACCGAGTTCCAGGATGATGGCCGATCCCACCTGACGCGCATAACTCGTATAGATCATCACGTCGTTTTCGTCGCCGCGCACATCCACAGTGCCCACCAGGCGATCGATAAGGTTGGTGTGAAGGTTGCGCTCAACAGGACCATAGGGCAGGGTATAAGTTTCCACCGGATACCCTTGCGATTGAATCTCGCGGATCAGTGCGGAATATTCCTTTTCTGCACGCTCAATGCGCTTGCAATCAAAGCCGTTGTGGAGGAGCGTTGTGAACAGACGCCAGGGATGTTTCCTCAGCGCCGCAAGCTCGCTGAAATCGGGCTCAATGTCGAGGCCGACTGCGTCCCAGTGAAGGCCGTTCTCGCGTGTCCACTTTTCGAAGGCGGCGATTTGGGCTGGAGCCTCGGAAACATTGTCGGCGTTGAAGTAGGGCCCGTCTTTTGTCTGCAGCGTCACCCCTGCGATCACAGGAATCTGCTGCTGGTTGAGAAAGCGCACCACCTGCGCGCGTTCCGGCGAGAAATCGGCGATGGCCACACCCACCTGCGCATGCAAGTGCTGAAGCGCGGCAACCACATCGTGATCGGCAAACAGCTCCTGCATCGCCGCAATTCCCTGGTCGCAACATCCAAAGCCCAGTTGGGGTTGAACGCCGGACCCCTGAATGCGAATTCCATCAGCCGAGGCAGCAATCGCTCGCGGAGCGACAACCAGACTGACGCACATGAAGAGCACCATGCAGAAAACTGTCGAGCGATTTGGCATAGAGAGCGTAGGCGTTAACATCATGCTTGAAAAAGATTACTCTCTCAAGCCGATGCTATCGGAGACTTGATGGGAGCACGAATCAATAGGAACAGGAACGCGGTGGCAAAAACCGGCATCAATCCGGCGACCAGAAAAGCAGGAGCGTAAGAGAAGCGATCTACCAGAATACCGACAGCAAAGGTGAAGACTGCGCCGACCAGGCCCGCCGCCAGTCCGCTGAGCCCTGTAACAGTCGCTACAACGTCCTGAGGGAACAGGTCGGAGGGCAGAGTGAGCCCCATGGTGGACCAACTCGCATAACCCCAAAGAGCAAAACAAATCAATCCCATTGCAGCATAAACACTGTGCACGCCGGCGGCGGGAATTCCGGCAAGAATCGGCAGGCAGCTGACGGCGCAAATCCATGTGCGAGCTTTCACCACGGAGACGCCTCGGCGAATGCAATAGCCGGATACCAGTCCTCCTGTGAAGTTGCCGATATCGGCGGCGACGAAGGGCATCCAGGCAAAAAGAGCAATGCGCTCCAGGCTGAACCCGCGCGCGTCGCTCAGGTACTGTGGCAGCCAGAAAACATAGAACCACCAGATAGGGTCAGTCAGTGCTCTGCCGAGAACGATGCCCCACACATTCCGATCTCGTGCCAGCAGGATCCAACGCCTGGGACCGCGCTGCGCAGAGATACTGGGTACTTCCTGGCCGGAGTGAATATGTGCAACCTCCTGCGGGGTCACGCGCGGATGGCGGTCGAGCGGATGATAGACACGCAACCACAATAGCAGCCATACAAATCCCAGCAGCCCAGCAATAACGAAAGCAGATCGCCAACCCAAAGCCAAGGCGATCAATGGAATCGCCATCGCCGCGATGGCTCCGCCCACGCTGGAACCGCTGTCGAAGATGGCCACAGCCAGGCTGCGTTCCTGGCTGGGAAACCATTCGGCAACCGTCTTGCTGGCTCCGGGCCAGTTAAACCCTTCTCCAATTCCCAGCAGAAATCGGAAAGAAGCAAAGCCGAAGACCGATGATGCGAAACCGGTGAGGATGTTGATGACGCTCCAGAAGACGACAGCCAGGGCCAAACCGAGACGCGTGCCTACGGCGTCAAGAAAGATTCCGCCCAGAAGCCAGGTCACAGCATACGAAATCTGAAATGCGCCAAGAATTTTGGCCAGGTCGGTGTGCGTCAGATGGTATTGCGCCGCAATCACAGGCGCTAAAACGGAGAACGTCTGACGGCTGATGTAGTTGGTCACAGTGGAGAAAAACAGTGTCCAGACGATCCACCATCTCACTCTTCCAGTCCCGCGCAGCTTGCTCGATGACTCCGCTTGCTGTATCGCACCCAATGGCTTCATCGCATCCCGCAATTCTGTCAACTGTTCTCAGGCGGCGCTATTTTCCACCGGATGATCGACGATCTCTTGGTTGTGCGGATCCCAGTAGAGTTTCTTGCCGCTCCAGTAGGACTGGGCCGCCATGATGCACACAAGCGCATGCGAGAAGCCATGGTCCACAGTTGCGTTCGGCTGCGTGCGCGTCTGCATCGCCTGCAGCCAGTTCACAAGATGCCCCACGTCGTCATCGTCCGGGCCGAGTGAGCTAGGCGCAGGCGCCCCCGGAACCTGTACAATCTGCTCGCCGTCTTTCTCAGGTCCCACGATGGGGAGTTTTGTATAGACCGGCCCTGAATCCCATGGATCGTATTCCTGCCTCCCTCCTTCGCGGGTGACAGTAAACAGCGAAGCGCCCTCGCCTCCATAGTTCTCGATGGTTCCGTCGCGTCCGTGAATTCTCGAAAAGCTCCGATAGCTGTTGCCGAAGATCGTTTTATAGGTGTAGAGAAATCCCTTGGGATAGACGACGGCCGTCACACAAGTGTCGGGATTGTCACGACCGTCTTTCCAGACGAAGATGCCACCATTGGCAACGACACTTTCCGGATACGCCTCATCTGTCCAAAGATGCACCAGGTCGCAGCCGTGGCTGAGCCACTGATCAAAGATACCCGAGGAAAAGTCTTTATAGAGTCTGAATTCGAGATAAACATGAGGATCGAACGGGCGATCCGCTTTCCCCAGCAGCCACCGCTTCCAGTCAGTGTCTTCTTCCCGAAGCTTCGAAGGTTGGCCATTGAGCCATTGCTTCCACTCCATGTGGATGTCCATCAGTCTTTCTTTGTTGATGCCGGTGTCCATGGGAGTGAATCTCCATCGCTCTTCATTGACATTCCACTCCTGCTCAATGTGGACAACGTTGCCGATTCGCCCGGATCGAATGATGTCGCGCACCGCGAGGGGATAGGGCTGGCTACGGTGTTGCGTACCCATTTGGACAATCTGCTTCGACTGCTTCACCAGGTCGCGCGTCTCAATGGCCTCGGAAAGGACATTGGCAAAGGGTTTCTCGACGTAGCAGTCCTTTCCCGCTCTGACTACCTCAGCACACAACTTAGCGTGCTGGAAATCGCCCGTGGCAATCATCACACCGTCGAGGTCTTTGAGCGCCAGCATCTCTTCAGAGTATTTAAAACTTTGCGGCTCGCTGTTGAATGCCCGCTTCACCTGTGCGGCCCGGTGCTCGCGCGCCAGGCTCCAAATGTCGCACACCGCGACGGTTTCGACTGGCATCTGTTTGGCGGCGAGCGTGACCATATGCACATGCCCCTCACTGCGATCGCCGCAACCAAGTTGACCTAAGCGAATCCGATCGTTGGCTCCCAGAACACGCGCATACGATTTGGCGCTCATGCCTGCCGCGAGCATTGTGCCTGTGGCTTGCTTCATGAATGTTCTACGATCGGTACCGGAAATCGGCTTATTCGTCATAAGGCTCCCTATCCCTTCATCGTCGTCGTTGCGCACCATCGGCCACATCAGCCGCTGTTACATCTTCATTGAGAAACCAGGACCCCGTCTAACTCACCCGCGGATTCCAAATCCAAATAGACGGTTGCATCCGGATGGGTGCGGAGGATCGTCGCGGGACACGCCGTCGAGATCGGTTCAGTGAGTGCACGCCGTACAATCCCGGCCTTGCGCCTTCCGGGTACAGAGACAATCAGTTTGGGCACGCGCATCAAGGCAGGAATGGTAAGCGTAATTGCATATTCCGGTACCTGCTCAACGCTGGCAAACCAACCTTCTGCTGTTTGCTGCTGCCGGCATGTGGCATCAAGTTGAACGGTCTTCGCATCCACTGGGTCGGTAAAGTCTGCTATCGGGGGGTCGTTAAAGGCCAGGTGACCGTTTTCTCCGATACCCAGGAGACACAGTTGTGGGTCGGCAGTTCGAATCTTGTCAGCGTACTCGCGCCCAGTCCTTTCAGAATCCTCCGCGCTTCCGTTGATTTCAAGGAAACTCTTCATGTTCACTTTCTCCGTCAATCTCTCGCGAAGATAGCGGCGGAATGAGGCGGGATGATCCGCAGCTATGCCCACATATTCATCCATATGGAAGCCGCGAATCTTGCTCCAGGGAAGATCTGCCATGCTGGTAAGCTCATTGAGCGTAGCGATCTGAGAAGCTCCCGTAGCGAAAATGACTGCTATCGAGTTATGAGTCTTTGCCAACTCGATGAAAGCTTGTGCCGCGGCTCGGGCAGCGGCTGCGCCTGCCGCTTGACCCGTAGGATGGACCTCTACTTTCAACCGTTCGAACTGGTAGCACTTCGCTTGAACCATTTTTTCAGTCAATTCTGGCTCCTCTTTTGTTGCGACACCCGCAAAGATTGAACGCTCAATGCCTGACACGATAAGGGCGCTGCATGATAATGCACGAGTTCGATGTGAAGGTTTACGTTGGGCGCATGCGTCGTCTCACCCAACGAACGTCAGCGTCGTCAATCCGAAAAGAATCGGCCATACGCGCAATCATCGACCATGAATAAAACCCTTTGACAAATCCGGAGCCAGAGTGGCTTTCAATGATTCTTGAAGCACATAACCAGTCTGTCGAAACGGCAGTCTGGTTAAGTGAAACAGGTGCGATATGCGCCATGGCCTATCGTTCACACACGATTCGGATGCGGAAATACGGTTACAGCCCTTGCGTCACGGCATCCAAGGGAAAAGCTGGATGAATCCTCACGCCCTGAACGACTCGATTGATCACACCGTTGGGGCTTGGGTTATCGGGATTCAAACCAATTCTCAGACTCAAGTGATATCCGATGAACTGCGGGCCCAAAATCTCGTAGGGCGTGCGCAAAGCATCGTTCGACCGCGGAGCTACGGCTGGAATGACGGCGTCGAATAAATCTTTCGAATCGTCCGGGTCCACGATGCCGACCAGGTATCCGATTTTTTTCGCGCGAAGCTCATTGATCAAATCTTCCTCATAACGGCGGCGCACCAGATCGCTGGATAACAGGCAGAGGACAAGGGTATCAGACTTAACGAAAGACATTGGGCCGTGCCGCAGCCCCAGATGTGTCTCGGTGACAACGGGAAAGCGGCCAGCCGTCATCTCGAGCACCTTGAGTCCGGCTTCACGCGCCCAGCCGAGCAGCGGCGATGAGGACAGAATCACGATGCGGTCATGGGTGCGATCGGCCACGCGCCGGCATGCTCGATCAATCTCGGGCAGCAATGCTGTCGCACGCGCGCTCAAGTCATCCACCGTGGCCGCGACCGCGTCCGCCTGGGCCAGAGCAAGTCCGGCCAACACCAGGTTGGAAAACGATCCTGTCATCACCAGACCTTGGTCATTGGTGCGCGGGTCGAGCGTAATCACCCCGTCGAGACTGGATTGAGACAATGCGCCGTCTTCATTGCAGACAATCGCCAACTGCAGAATGTCAGGGCGGAGGGCGCGTACACGTTCGACAACTGCGGTGCTTTCCGGACTGTCGCCGGATCGGGCCAGAGAGATCACTGCATCCACATCCACCAGGTATCGTTCCGCATCGACCAGCAAGTCGGTAGTAGGAACGGCACATGCCCGGGGCCAGGCTGAGGCCACTGCGGTTGCTGCGTAGGCCGATGTTCCCGCCCCGGTAAGCAGGACACGAGCATGTTGAAGCTTGGCTGTCAGTTGCATACGTACCGATGCGGAATGAACGGTTCTCAGCGTGACCGGCCAAAGTGAAGGCTGACGGAGGATTTCCGGCATGGTGAATTTAGGAGCGGTGTGAACGCCAGCCTCCGCTTGCGCGCTCTGATCGTGTGACATCGAAACTCCATTCCGCGTTGCGCGGGCAACTTCCATTCGCGAAAGACTGCTCTTCGCGCTAATTGATCCAATATGAAGCCCTACGAAAGGATATATTTGCATTACGTAACCGTCAAGCCTTTCGTTTTCAAAACATAGGAAAACAAACTTGAACTCCCAGATGTTTGCCGAGCCTGAAGAGCTTCACTCGCGATTCGCTTCCGTTCTCGAGGTAGGTCGGTTATCTGATGCAGCCAACTCGACGGTGTGCTTCTATGGCGAGCGGCTTTGTGGAGAGCGGGTGCAATCAAAACAATCCGTTCGCCTTCAGGGCCACTAAAGCTGGCGGGAAGTTTATCGTTGACACGAACGGGCCTCCTGCATCATATTACGAACCGTGCCTGTATGTTTCGTTTGTCTTCGACTTTGTCTTAATCGAAAGCGATCGGAGCTGGCCGTCGAAGACGCCTGCTATGGCCGGATGGGGTCGGACCGGGTATGAAATGGCCATCAAGTGCACCCCGTGCCATGTCTGCCGCAAAGAACGAAGGAGATTGAATGAAGCAATGGTCTAACGGGAAGTTATGCGCGATTCTCGCCGCCGGCGCGGTTGCCATTGGAATTCCAGCCCTCGCAAGCCAATCCAACCAGGCGACGTCCCCTGATGAGACGCACGGGCTAGGGTCGATCCAAGGGAAAGGCCTGTCAGTTGAAATCAACCCGGACGGCTCCTACTCGATCGATGAGGTCGGCATTCCAGGTCGAGTGATGCGTTCCGATGTTGAGGCCGACGTCGATTCAGAGGCGCTGCGATCGTCGGCATACCCACAACACAAGACAGTTCACTCTGAGTTTCATGACGAATTCGGGTCAGGGTCGGTACTGACCGTAACCCATACCGGCCTCCCGGGCAAACCGGACCTGGTCTGCATTCTGCGTCTCTACCACGATCAATCGTGGGGCGATCTTGAAGTCAAGGTGCTCAATACTACGAGTCGAACCATCACGGTGCAGGCCATTCGGAGTATTCACGCGACGGCAGCGCCGGTCATCAACTTGAATGGTCCGGCTTCAGCGGATCGCATCCTCTCAGATAGTTACAGCGAGGACCGGCCTCAGCTCGCGATTCGCGACCTGGGTGATGGCCGAAATGGGGTGCACCGCGCCGTTGGAAGCCAGCTGATCTATAACCGCGAAAGTGGACAGAGCCTTTTCATTGGCGCGCTTACTTCTGACCGCTTGTTGACGATATTCCATCTGAAGGAGCAATCGACGGGCGCCGGCGCCGAGATCACTTCCTATGAAGCCGTGGCCACGGGCACGACTGAGATTATGAAAGAGGAATCGCTCCGTCATTCACCAGCCTCTGAACAAGTAAGCCTCAGCCTGCCTGTCAAATCTGGAGGGAGCCTATCGTCTGAACGCCTCATGTTTGCGGCGGGGGCCGACTATCATGCCCAACTGGAGCAATACGGCCGGGCAATCCGGCTGCTGCATAACGCTCGAATCGATACTCCGAGCCCAATGGGGTGGTGGAGTTGGACGGCTTATTACTTCGGTCTCAACCAGGGAGCCGCAATCACCAATGCGTTGTGGCTGGCAGAAAACCTGAAACAGCTTGGATATAACTATTATCAAATTGATGAGGGTTACCAATACGCACGCGGAGAATACACAACTCCCGACGTAAACTTATTCCCTCGCGGACTCGGCTATGTTGCAGACGTGGTGCGCCACAACGGCATCACTTTTGGCGTATGGACGGCGCCCTTTGAAGTATCGGAGCGCGCCTGGGTGTATCAGAATCACAAAGACTGGTTACTGCACAATGCGGCTGGTCAGCTTATCCACATTGGCACCGTTACGGATCATAACGATCCGTTATATGTGCTTGACACCACCAACCCTGGCGCCCAGGACTACCTTAAACAGACTTATAGCACTCTTTACAACTGGGGCGTCCGTTTTATCAAGATGGATTTCATGGACGACGCAGCGGTCGAAGGCGCCTACTATCGCCCCAACACAACTGCTCTTGAGGCGCAACGGATCGGCCTGAAGATTATCCGCAGCACCGTCGGCGAAGACGTTGTACTGGATAAGGACGGCAGCGTGATGCTGAATCCAGTTGGGATTGTGGACACAGGCCGAATTTCTCAAGACACGGGGCATACATTTGGAGCCTCAAAAGACGCCGCTTCCGGTATCGCTGCACGCTACTATATGGATCGCAATTTCTTTGTCTCCGACCCGGACGCATTCACCGTTTCCACTCAGACCGTCGATGACCAGTCATGGCACGGAGGACAGCGTCCACTCAGTCTCGAGGAGGCAAAAGTCTCCATCTCTCTGGCGGCGATGGCCGGGGGCATGTTTGAGCTTGGAGACGACTTGCCCACCCTGGGCGCGTCGCCGGAACGGCTGGCGTTGGTAAAGAATCCCGATCTTCTTGACCTGGTCCGTCTCAGCCGTGCCTCCACACCGATCGATCTGATGACCTACGCGGCCAGCGATTTACAACCCAGCATTTTTCTGCTGAAGGAAGACAATCGTCAGTCCATCCTTACCGTATTCAATTGGACGGAAGGAGAGCTCAAGCGCGCTGTCAATTTGGCCAGTCTTGGATTGAAGGCGAGCGGCGATTACCAAATCACCGAGGTGTTCGGCGACGAAAGCTGCTGCAACATTTCTTCGGGTTCAATTGATGTAGCTCAGCCGTCGCACTCCGTTCGCATGTTGAAGCTGATTGACAACGCCGTTCCTGCTGCTCCGCCTTCATTTGAGGTGCAATCGTCAACCACAGGCAAGGCAGGGGAGACATTGACTTTCAGCGGCGAGGGGTCATCTAACGGTGCGCCGGTTCTAACCTACCACTGGGACTTTGGAGATGGATCCGCAGCGGATGGGAAAAAAGTCCATCACGCTTATACGCTCGCGGGTGAATACAAAGTGCATGTAACCGCAACCGGCCTTGATGCAACGGCGAATTCCAAGGACATCAAGGTCACGATATCCGGTACCATCGCAACACGGTTTGTTCCGGCCGACAAGAAGCGACCCGAGTGAGCTGACGGAGCTTAATTCGCGCGCCGTGCGCGGGCAATGCAACGGTCAGTTGATGGCGTAAGGCGAAGGCCTTCTGCTGCAGCTTGTATTCGGGCGCAAAGGACGAGATCTGTTCAATAATCGGATCGATGGAGAGTAAGAACGCAACCGAAATGGTGAATACCAGCATGCACGAAGGCGCTCAGGAACGTCCAGATGTTGCGATTGTGGGAGAACTCAATCCTGATTTGATTTTTTATGGGGTGCCACACGAACTGCCGGAAGAACGCGAAGTTCTGGCCAGTGGATTTACCCTTACACTCGGCAGTTCTTCGGCCATTCTCGCCCATAATCTATCACTCCTCGGCAGCAAAGTAACCTTCAGCTCGCGCATCGGTTGCGATGCAATGGGAGAGATGTGCTGCCAGAGGCTGAGAGAGGCGGGCGTCGAGGTTGAGCGCGTTGTCAGGTCCGCCACAGGAAGCAGTACGGGGATCACTCTCATTCTTCCGCTCACCACCACGCGCCGCATCCTTACTTATCCTGGCGCGATGTTTGAAATGGGGATCGAAGATCTGGACCTCGATTATCTGGCCACAGCCAGGCATTTCCATCTATCCTCACTCTTCCTGCATCGCAAGCTTTCACCGGATATCCCCGGATTATTCAAGGAAATGAAGCGGCGCGGTCTGACCACTTCCCTCGACACCAACGACGATCCGGAAGGCAATTGGGGCGGCGTGCTCAACGATGTGCTGGCGCTTGTCGACATTCTGCTCTGCACCGAGGATGAGCTGGCAAAGATCGCAAAAGTCGAAGCCGCCGCCGAGCACGTCGCCGCTCAAGTACCTCTGGTGGTTGTAAAGCGCGGAGCACGCGGGGCATCTGCCTACACTGAGGGGCGCAGGATCGACGTGCCTTCGCTGCGCGTCGACGTCATCGATTCCGTGGGCGCCGGCGATACCTTCGACGCGGGTTTTCTTCATAAGTGGGTGCACAAGGCTGACCTGCAGACCTGTTTGGCCTATGGCAACCTTGCTGGAGGCCTATCCGTTACACGCTCCGGCGGAACGGAGGCTTTCATCGATTCTGCCTACCGCCAGCATTTCTTTGAACGGCACTGGCGGGGAAACACTCTGGTGCCCTGAGCTGCGCCAGAAACCTGCGTTCATTCGCTCCGTTTGAGTGTCTACTGGAATTACCGAATTGAGTATTGCCGCGATTTCTCGCCATATATGGACATGAATCATGGAGGGTAATTTGCAGGGGCCGGATAAGACTTTCGAGATTGAAGGGTCGGCGGCATCGCATTCCGCAGTCGATGAGATGTGTGGTCTTTTTGACGAAAACCGTGACGGCAAGAGGCGAGGCATCTACTCGGTGTGCTCAGCGAATCGTCTGGTGCTTGAGGCAGCATTCGCGCAGGCAAAACAGGATCGAAGCCCGCTGTTGATTGAGGCGACCAGTAATCAGGTAAACCAGGAAGGTGGCTATACCGGCCAGACGCCTGCACAGTTCCGCGACTATGTACACGCCGTTGCCAAAGAAGGCAGTTTTGCCACCGAGAAGTTGATCCTGGGCGGAGACCATCTTGGACCCAATCCATGGCGCTCACAGTCCGCGGAAACCGCTATGGAAAAGGCTTGTGCGATGGTCTCTGCCTATGCAGCGGCGGGTTTCAACAAGATTCACCTGGATGCCAGCATGAGGTGCGGCGATGATCCCCGCATCCTCGCGAATGAGGAAATTGCAGAGCGCGCGGCAAGGCTATGCGAGGTCGCAGAAGCGTCAGCACCCGCCGCCTCAAGGAAGCCCGTCTATGTGATCGGAACCGAGGTGCCAACTCCCGGCGGTGCTCAGGAGGAGATGGAAATCGAGGTCACCTCCGCTGCAAGCCTGAAGGAAACGCTGGAAGTACACCGTAAGGCATTCTCACGAAGGAATCTGCTGTCCGCCTGGGAGCGGATCGTTGCTGTTGTTGTTCAGCCAGGAGTGGAGTTTGGCAATGAAACCGTCGCGGACTATGTACCGGCAAAAGCTGCGGAATTGATTCAATCCATCCTTCAACAGAATGGCATTATCTTCGAGGCTCATTCCACCGACTATCAGACCGCGGAGTC